>MHIL01000027.1:3464-32126 GCA_001817495.1 Candidatus Buchananbacteria bacterium RIFCSPHIGHO2_02_FULL_56_16 | reverse complement strand
CCGCCGGTTCGTTGTCGCCGTTGAGCGGCTTGGTGTTCTTGCAGTCGGGGTAGCCGGTGCAGGCCAGAAACTTGCCGTAGCGGCCGACTTTGATCACCATCGGCTGGCCGCACTTTTCGCAAACCTCATCGGTTTTTTCTTCGGTCAGCTCTTTTTTGTTGAGTTCCTTATCTTTCTGCTTCAGGTTCTTATTGAACGGTTTCCAGAATTCACTGATCACCGGCCGCCACTCCTTCTCGCCGTTGGCGATCTCGTCCAAATCGTCTTCGAGGCGGGCGGTGAACTGGTAGTCGACGATGGTGGGGAAGTGCTCGACCAGCACGTCGTTGACCACAAGCGCGATGTCGGTCGGTTTGAGCCGCTTGTCTTCTTTCTCGACGTATCCGCGCTCCTGGATAGTGGCAATCGTCGGCGCGTAAGTTGACGGCCGGCCGATGCCGTACTCTTCCAGCGTCTTAACCAGGGTGGCTTCGGAGTAGCGCGCCGGCGGCTGGGTGAAGTGCTGGATCGGCAGCAGCGTCTGGAGCTCAACCGTTTCTTTTTCTTTCAGCTCCGGCAGCAGTACGTCCTGGGTGGCGGTCGGGTAGACCTTGAGGTAGCCGGGGAACTTGATTACTGAACCGGTGGCGCGGAAGACGTAGGGGGTCTTTTGGGCGGCGATGTCCACCTTGGTGCTGTCGATGCTCGCCTCGCTCATCTGGCTGGCGATGGCGCGCTGCCAGATCAGCTGGTAGAGCCGGAACTGCCGGCTGTCGAGGTGCGGCTTGACGGCCGCGGGGTCGTTTTGAGCGACGGTCGGACGGATCGCTTCGTGCGCTTCCTGGGCCAGTTTCGATTTCGCCTTGTAGCGGCGGGGGCCGGTGCTGTAGTCCGGGCCGATCTGGGCGGTGATGTAGTGCTGGGCTTCAACCAAAAATTTATTGGCCAAGTTAACCGAGTCGGTACGCATGTAGGTAATCAGACCGACTGAACCCTGGCTGCCCAGCTCGATGCCTTCGTAGAGCTGCTGGGCCAGCATCATCGTCTGCTTGGCGGAGAAACCCAGCCGGCGGTTCGCCTCCTGCTGGAGGGTGGAAGTGGTAAACGGCGGCAGCGGGCCTTTTTTGGTCTGGTGATGGTCGACAGCCGAGACTTGGTAGCGGGCCTGTTCGAGGGCTTTGACGATCGTCTGGGCCTCGTCTTCGTTTTTAAGCTCCAGCTTGTCGACGGTCTTGCCGTCAATCTGGGCCAGCTTCGCCCGGAAAGTTTCCGTCGCAGACTCGGGATGAAAATCCGCCTCGACGCTCCAGTACTCCTGGGGTTTGAACGCCAGGATTTCCCGCTCGCGTTCGACGATCAGGCGGACGGCGACCGACTGAACCCGGCCGGCCGAAAGCCCGCGGGCGACCTTGCGCCAGAGAAACGGCGAGAGCTGGTAGCCGACCAGCCGGTCGAGGACGCGGCGCGCCTGCTGGGCGTCAACCAGGTGGAGGTCAATCGAGCGGGGGTTTTCCAGGGCGGCGCGGATCGCGGACTCGGTGATCTCGTGAAAGACGATGCGCTTCATCTTGTTTGCCGGCGACTTGAAGACCGTGGCCAGGTGCCAGGAGATCGCCTCGCCCTCACGGTCTTCGTCAGTCGCGAAGTAGATCAGGTCGGCTTTCGCGGCCAGCTTCTTGAGTTCGGTTACCCGCGCCTTGCTCTTGGTCGGGATTACGTACTCGGGTTCAAAGTCGTGTTCGAGGTCAACCCCGAGCTTGCTCTTGGGCAGATCGCGGATATGGCCAAACGAGGACTCGATGCGAAAGTCCTTGCCTAAAAATTTTGCGATCGTCTTGGCTTTGGTCGGTGATTCGACGATGACGAGATGTTTCATAAGAAGTAAGCCGAGATAAGTCCAGATAGAGTTAAGCTAGTGTGAGTAAGTGGGTACGTGAGCAAGCTTGCGAACTCGGCAACTTGCTCACTCGCTAGCTTCTCCGCTCCGCGACGATTCGTTTCTCGCTGCGCCAGCGGCGCCGCAGCTCGCCGGCCAGGAACAGCGAACCCGTTACCAGCACCAGATCACGAGCGCTCGCCTTATGCAGCGCCCGGTCGAGCGCCCGGTCGGCATCGAGCGTCACCTGGATTGGCGCGGCGGTTTTGAGCTTACGCGCCAGCTCGAGCGGCGGGTAGCAGCGGCGGTAGGCCGAGCGGTAACGGGTAACGTACAGCCCGTCGGCCAGTGGAATGATATTTTTAAAAACGGCGCCGGGGTTGCGTTCGTGAGTCAAGGCAATAATAAGATATAATTTTTTGTATGTCAAATGTTTGAGCGCCGCGGTCGTCGTTTTTACCTTCGACTGATTGTGAGCGCCGTCGAGGATGACCAGCGGTTTTTTCTGCATCACCTCGAGCCGGCAGGGCATCGTTACCCGGCGCAACCCGCGGCTGATGGCCGCGTCGTGTACGCCAAGCCGGCGGCAGACCGCGGCGGCAATGGCCGCGTTTTGCTGCTGGTGGTCGCCCAGCAGGTTGAGCCGAAAAGGGGTTTTCGGCCGCGGCACCAGGTGGAATTCGGCGCCGGCACGCCGGCAAGCGGTCTGAAAGATCCGTCGGACCGCCGGCGGGTTGCTCTGGGGCGTGAAAAAGTGGGTTTTTAGCTTAATGATCGCCGCTTTCTCGCGGGCGATTTTTTCGACGGTATCGCCCAAGAGCTCGACGTGGTCCAGCCCGATGGTGTTAATGACGGTCGCGGCCGGCGCGGGGATGACGTTGGTCGCGTCGTAGCGGCCGCCGACGCCCACCTCGAGCACCGCGTAGTCGACCCGCTGCGCTGCAAAGTACAACAGCGCCAGCGCCGTTGACGCTTCAAAGTAAGACGGCTGGCCGTAGCGCGAACGGAGGTACGTTTGGTCGATGGCAATTTTGAGTTTTTCAGTCAGCGCTCGCATCGTCCGGGCGCCGATCAGCCGGCCATCAACGCTGATTTTTTCGGCAAAGGTGGTCGGGTACGGCGACGTGTACAGCCCGGTTCGGCAGCCGCCGGCGGTCAGGATTGACTGGATCATCGTTGCGACTGAACCCTTGCCGCTCGTGCCGCCGACGTGGACGTAGCGCAATTTGAGCTGCGGGTTGCCGAGCTGCTGGAGGAGCGCCCGGCAGCGCCGCAAAAAAATCGAACGACCGTGCGTGGCCGTAAGGTAGTTTTGCTGCTTGATGTTCGCCAGCGATTCAAGGTACGTCACGGCGTCTTGGTATTGGCGAAAGCTGCTGCTCATGGACCTTGGGGATGCAAATGAGTGAGGCTTTGAACACTAGTATCGTCGGCAGTACTGCTGGTCGCCGACGTTCCGGACCAGACCCCGAACTTCCATCACCAGCAGCGCGGCGCTGACGGTACTGATATCCAGTCTAGCTAACTGGACTAATTTGTCAACGTGGATCGGCTGGCGGTTGAGCAGCTGCCAGAGCGTTTTTTCGGTTTCGTTCTGCAGCTCTACCGCCACCGCCGGCTCGTCAGCCGGCTGGATGCCGAAGAGCTCGAAGACGTCGCTTGGCTCGGTGACGACCCGGGCGCCGGCCTTGAGCAGCTGGTTGGCGCCGCCGCCGTTTGGCCTCGTGACGTCAGAGGGCACGGCCAGCACCTCGCGGTTCTGTTCAAGGGCATGGGCGGCGGTAATCAGCGCGCCGGATCGCTCCCGCGCCTCGGTCACCAGCACGCCGGCGCACAGTCCGGCGATGGTCCGGTTGCGGATCGGGAAGTTGAACTTCAGCGGCAGCGTCCCGAGCGGGAACTCGGAAACCAGCGCGCCGCCGCGTTCGATGATTTGATGGGCGAGCGATTGGTTCGCCGTCGGGTAGACCCTGTCGAGGCCCGAGCCGAGCACCGCGATGGTTTTGCCGCCGGCCCGCAGCGTCGTCTGGTGAGCGAGGCCGTCAATGCCCAGGGCCAGGCCGGAGACGATGGTGCAGCCGGCCGCGGCGATCGCGCTGACGAGCTGCTCGGTCACCTGCCGGCCATAGCTGCTCGTCATGCGGCTGCCGACCACCGCGAGCAGCAGCTCGGTTTCGCCGGGCAGGCTGCCGCGGTAGTAGAGCAGCGGCGGCGGGGCGTAGATCTCTTTGAGCAGGCGGGGGTAATCGGCGTCCTGCAGGGTCGTCACCAACACGCCGGCCCGGTTGATTTTTTCAAGCTCGGCGGCCGGATCAATTCGCAGCCGTTGCTCGGCCACCAGCTCGGCCAGCCGCGGACCGATAACCTGGCGCAGCTCGGCTGCCGGCGCCTGCCAGGCCGCTTCAACGTCGGGAAAGTAATCGATGAGCCGTTGCCAGTTGACCGGGCCGAGGCTGGTAATTTGGTGGAGCGCGAGGTAGTAGTGGGTTTGATTTCTTGACATATTTTTAAATATATGCTTTAATGCAATGAACTGTTTACTGAACGATCTTTCTATATTCGAGAGCAGGGGGAATTGAGATGAAAAGAAAGATGATTAATGACTTACATCGTGAGCTGTTGGCGGCTGGCTATGAGGTCAGTCAAGAGGCGATTTTTCGGGCTTATCCGGAGAAACGAAATTCCGGACTACTCTGGGCAGTTTGGAAACGTCGTCGGACTGCCATTCATTGGGCCGCGGCCAAGCTGGTCAAAAGGGGAGTAGTTTTCACCAAGCGACCGCCGCTGCCACCGCCTGACCCCCTACCGCTCCACGATTGTTTCTTTCGTCCGCCCCGCTGGGGCGCTGATCTGCAGCTGCCGACCGGCGACCGCGACTGATCTTTCTTAGAGGACCTACCCAGGTCCTCTCCTTGTTTATCGGGTAGTCCTTGACAATTTTCTTATCATTTGATACTATAATCTATTCCCCTTATTGTGCTTTAAATGATAGCTGATGGGGACGAAAGCCTTCAGCATCCTGTTTGCCAGCGGTGAACGCTAGGATATCCCTCCTAATTCTAGTCATTAACCATCAAGTTAAGGCATTTGTTTCATAGCAGATGTCTTACGCTGGTAGGCAGGATGGTGGAGGTTTTTTAGTAAAATCAAAAATCAAAGAGCAAAAATTAAAGTTTTGGTATTCCGCGGAGCGGGACATATTTTTATTAAAAAAACGCCCATTGGGGCGCTACGTTGATTTTAACTTTATTACTCTAAATCTCTACATCTCCCTTTTCTCAATTAAACCGATTCATAGCCGCCGCAATGTCCTTGGTCAGCGCGAGCTCAATGGCCGATACGGTTTCGCCGATTGCCTGGCGCAGCTTCACGGTACCAGTTAAGCTGATTTTTTTCAAGACGTACGCTTCGGCCGGTACTTTTCGGGGCGTCTTCGACTGGATGCCGATCCGGAAGCGGGTGAACTCCTGGCTGCCGATGGCCGCGATGATTGACTGGACCCCGCGGTGGCCGGCCGCCGACGCCCCGACCGAAACGCGCATGCTGCCCAGCGGCAGATCAAGGTCGTCGTGGAGTACCCAGAGATCGGCGGGCGTGAGCCGGTAGAAGCGCAGGAGCGCGCCGACCGCCCGGCCCGACTGGTTCATGAACGTCTGGGGTTTGGCCAGGATCACCGGTGCCCAATCGCTCGCCACCTCGGCCACCATGGCTGGGAACTTTTTTTTCTCCTTGAACGGCCCGCCGCCGAGCTCACGGTTGAGCTCATCGAGCGCCAAAAAGCCGGCGTTGTGCCAGGTACGCGCGTAGGTGGGGCCAGGGTTGCCGAGACCGATGATGAGCTTCATAGAAAAATCAAAAATTAAAAATCAAAAAGCAAAGGTATAAATCAAAAGGTCAGCGTTTTTATCTTTAAGCTGCAATTTTGATTTTTGGTTTTTTTTAATTTTTTTCAGCTTTTACATCGATGGTAAGCGGCACGCCGGTAAAGTCGGCGGCTTGCCGCAGCTGGTGCTTGATGAACCGGAGGTAGGAGCGGTGGATTGACTGCTCGCTGCCAACCGTAACCGTGAATACCGGCGGGCCGGTTTTGGTCTGCTGGAGCTGGTAGAGGCGGGGCCGGCGCGGCCCCTTAGCCTGGGCCGGCCGATGTTTTTTTACCAGGGCTTTGAGCACTGCTTCAAGTTTTTCGGCCGGAACCTCCCGTCGGCGGTTGGCGTCCACGGTCACCACCAGGTCGAGCAGCTTACCGACGTTCTTGGCGGTTTTTGCCGAGACGAACGCCAGCGGCGCAAAATCAAAGCTCGGGAAAAACCGCTGGTAGAGACGAATCATGGTGGTATCGATGGTCGGCGTTTTTTCCGTCAGCAGATCCCACTTGTTGGCGACGATGATAACGCCAACCTTCGCGTCTTGGACCAATCGGGCGAGCCGGCTGTCCTGGACAGTCAGCGGCTGGCTGATGTCGGTGACCAGGAGTACCACGTTCGCTTGGCGGATCGTGGCGAGGGTTTTTCTCACCGCCATTTTTTCCACGGTGTCGGCGGCGTTCTTTTGGCGACGCAAGCCGGCCGTGTCAATCAGGGTGATCGGCTGGTCGTGGTAGGTAAGGTCGGTATCCTGCGGTTCGCGGGTGGTGTGGGGGCTGGCGGAAACGATGACCCGTTCCTCACCCAGGATTTGGTTGACGAGCGATGATTTGCCGACATTGGGTTTGCCGATGACGGCAACCGCGATCGAGTCGGCGCCCGGCGCCGCGGGTTTTCGGCCGCGCGGCGCCTTGATTCGCTGGGCGATCTCATCAAGCAGGTCGCCGCTGCCGCTGCCGTTGATCGCCGAAACCCCAAACGGGGTGCCGAGGCCCAGCGTAAAACCCTCGCTGGTCTGGTGGCGCAGCGCCATGTTGTCGGCTTTGTTGGAAACCAGCAGAACCGGCCGGCCAAGTTTTTTTAAAATGAGGGCGAGCTGCCGGTCGGCAGGCAGCAGCCCCGCCTGGGTATCAATAACCATCAGCACCAGCCCGCTGTGTTCAAGCGCGTGCTTGGTTTGCCGGATAATCGCGCGTTCGATCTCGTCGCCGCCGGTGACCGGCCGGCGCTTGATGAGCGCTTCGATGCTGTGGTGCAGCGTTTCGATGTCAACGCCGCCGGTATCAATCAGCTCGAACGTTTTGCTGTTCCAGCTCACGGCGGCCCGGTTGTAGTCGCGGGTGGTGCCGGCCGTCTTGGAAACCAGCGCTTTGGTCGTTTCAGTCAGTCGGTTAAAGAGCGCGGACTTACCCACGTTCGTCCGGCCGACCAGGACCACCGATGTCAGTGGTTTCATAGCTCGTCCTGACGGTCTTGGCCGAGGATAATTAAAATATCCGTTCGGCTGTTGACCTTTTGGCTGCTGGTGGCGGTGACCCACTCAGGCAGCGCCGGCGCCACCCCGGCGTCTAATAGCTCCCCGATGCGGGTTGCTGCGGCCGTGCTCGGAGCGCTGGCGGTGACGTCGTAGATGACGGTTTTTTGGTAGTCTTGGGTTGGCGCGTTACCGAGCTTGATCACCTCGTAGCCGAGGCTCTCGAGGTACTCGGAGGTGCGCAGGGCGAGGCCGTTGATTTTGGTCCCGTTCTGAATTTCAACCCGGAGGGGCTGCTTTGCGGCGAGCTGGGCCGGGTCGAAGATGTAGCGGACCACGGCGGACATTTCCGAGAAGTTCCCGGCCCGGGGTTTCAGGATAAAAGCACCATCATCGCCGATGGCGGCGTAGACCAGGCCATCGGGCCCGTCGTCAAAGACGCGGTGGGTCACGTTCTGGGCTTCAACGTCCTTGGTCATGCCGAAGAGCGCCATCAGTTCCCAGACCTTAAAGTTCGTGCTCAAGTGCTGGCTCAAGGTGTCCATAATCCGGCTCACCTTGTAGGGGTTGGCCAGCGTGCCGAACCGCAGCACCTTGTCCTTAACGGCCAGGAGCACCTTCTGCTGGCGCTGGCTGCGGGCAAAATCAGAGCCCTCGATGCCCCTCGCCTGGCGGGAGCGGACGTACTTAAGGGCGCTCTCACCGTCGAAGCGGTGGCTGCCGGGCTCGAGGTAGAGGTGCTCGTAGCGTTCGGTGGTTGTCGCGGTCTCTTTGCCCTTGACAGGGTAGAACGGATCGTCTAAAGTGTGCTCGACGTCGACGGTAATGCCGCCGAGATCATCAATGAGCTTGACGAAGCCGTTGAAATCAATCCGCACGTAGTAGTGGATGGGCAGGTCGAACGTCGCGCTGATTACCTCACTGGCCAGCTTGGCGCCCTGGCCGGAGTCATTGAGCTCGCCGAAAGCGTTGGCGTTGTTGACCTTGCGCCAGCCGTAGCCGGGAATCTTGACCAGCAGGTCGCGGGGAACCGAAACGAGCGCCACCTGCTTGGTTGACGGTTTGAAACTGGCGAGGATGATGGTGTCAGTCAGGTACGGTCCGTCGTGGCCGACGCCGCCCATGCCCAGCAGCAGGACGTTGATCCGGTCGTCGGCTGCGCCGGCCAGCTCTTTGTCGTCGCTGCCCATCAGGTGCTTAATTTGGCCCCAGAGGCTCAAGTTGCCGAACGTTTGCGACAGGTTTTCGCCCGAAGAGATGACGCCGATGCCAAACGCAACGGTCGAAACGAGGAAGAGCGCAAGGAGGTAGAGCAGCAGCTTGCTCAAGCGCGGAATTTTTTTCTTCGGCTGCGGGAGGACCTTGTCTTTTTCGTCAAGAAAATTAATTTCGGTTCTGGACATACCCAATAGTGATCCCTCGCCTTCATTTTTTTTCAGGCACCTAGTGTAAGCAAAAAGTGAAGGTGAGTAAAAAAAATGAGAGCATGGTTATTAAATGATTGAACCATACCGCAGCGTAATTCTTTCTCACATAAGGCGAGGAACTACTACTGGGCATGCTTTCTTTTTACCATAGAAATCGAGTCGGCGCAACATTTTTAAAATTCCCTTTGCGTCTTTCCTTCTTTGTGGTATAATCGAAAGGCGTTTGTGTTCATTGAGACGCCGTCACCTATGCCGTGGCAAGAGAGGAATAGCCTTTTTTTAGAAGTCGTCTGCGATACGTACGGTCGTGTAGCTCCCGCCTGCGTCCTGATGGACTTCGGCCCGCTACGCCAACGCGTAGCGTGGCGAGCGGGCAAGCAGCTGGTTACCCCGCACCAAAGTCCGCGATGAGCTTAAACAAATTTTAATGGCTGACGGGCGCGGAGTCGCCTCCGGCTTGCTAGTTTCAAACTAGGGTTTGTTTAGTGACTTGGTGCGGGGCGGGGAGCGTTGCGTTCACACCTGCCCGCCATGGCCTCGGACAATTAGCTCAGCTGGTTAGAGCGTTGCGTTCACATCGCAAAGGTCGCTGGTTCGAGTCCAGCATTGTCCACCAATAACCTTTAACCTTTAACTAATAACTAACAACTAAGGTATGATTAAAGAAACAGGTCCCGCTCCGGAACATGGAGCGGCAGAAAATCAAAAGTATGAGGAGCTCATGGCGGCATTTTCGGAAGCGGAACGCCTCCTGCAGGCCAGTTTTGCTGACCAAGCTAATCAGGAACTTTTGACCCAGCTGGATCAGGCGATGAAGCATTCGAATGAGGCGTGGGATGAGTATCGAGATGCGATTGAGGTAGCGCACCAGCGAGAGCAGGCAGAAGAGTAGTAAAGAACGTCAATTTTTATCTGATCAGGCCCTATCCATGCTTAAAATCGGTCACCGCGGGGCAATGGCGTACGCTCCGGAAAATACCATTCCCTCATTTAAAACCGCGCTCGACCTCGGCGTTGACATGGTTGAGTGTGACGTGCGGATTACCGCCGACCAGTACCCGGTCGTGATTCACGACAACCTTCTGGGCCGGCTGGCAAAAAAAATCGGCCGGGTCAACCGGCTGACGCTGGATGAGGTGAAACAGCTGAAGATTCGGGAGACCGAGTCAGTACCGACGCTCGGCGAGGTACTCGAAGCAATCGGTGGCCAGGCGGGCATTAACATCGAGCTGAAAGTTAAGGGCAGCGCCCAGGTCGTGGTCCAGACCTTGCGCGACTACAAGGTAGACTTCCGGCGGGTGATGATTTCCTCCAACTTCCCCGGCGAACTGCGGCGGGTCGAGCAGCTCGAACCCTCAATCACCACCGCGCTCGTCTTCCGCTCGACGAACTCCTTGAATATCTGGCTCATCTTGGATTTCCTGGCCCTCTTGTTTTTGCCGGTAACCAAGTACTATATCTCCTGGGTTGTCAGCCACGCCCACGCCGACTACCTGAACATTAACCACCGCCTCTTGAACAGCCACAAGGTTGAGCTCTTCAAGCGCCGGGGCATCAAGATCTGCGCCTGGACCGTCAACAACCGGCGCAAGATCGACTACCTTAAGCGCCTGGGCGTTGATGGCATTATCACGAACTACCCGGATCGCCTCTAAGAAAAAGAAGGAATTAGGAATTAGCTTGTAGGTTGTAGGTGCGAAAGCAGCTCTGCCAAAGAGCTATAACCTAATTCCTGACTCCTAATCCCTAAACTAAAGACTAATCTAGACTATGAGTCTCTTTCACCGCAGCCCTCGTCACCTCGCCGACAAGCTGACCATGCGCCAGCAGGTTTTTATTTTTACCTGGGAAATTTTTAAGGTCGTCGTCATCTCGCTGGCGATCATCCTGCCGGTTCGCTACTTTTTAATTAAGCCGTTCTACGTTAAGGGGGCTTCGATGGAGCCGAACTTCTACGACCACGAGTACCTGATCATTGACGAAATCAGCTACCGGTTCTTTGAACCCCAGCGCGGCGACATCGTGGTCTTCCGCTACCCCCAGGACCCCCGGCAGTACTTCATCAAGCGGATCGTCGGTTTGCCGAATGAACAGGTGAAGCTTATCGGCGGCACGGTGTACATCACCAATGCGACTAACCCCGACGGCGCGCCGCTCGCCGAGCCGTACCTGCCCGAAGGTTTGAGCACGAGCGGCAGCGTCGAAGTAACGTTGGGCGCAGATCAGTACTACGTCCTGGGCGACAACCGGACCTCCAGCCTCGACTCGCGGGCGTTCGGGCCGCTGTCGCGCAGCGAGGTCGTCGGCCGGGTGCTGTGGCGCGGCTGGCCGGTCGAGCGGATCGGCTTGATTGGTCAAGCGCCGGAGTATAATATTCCATAGAGAAATTAAAAATCAAAAATCAAAATGCAAAACTAAGGAATGCGCTTCGCGCATATGGTAATTAAAAAATCGCCGGAGGCGATACCTATGTTTTGATTTTTACTTTTTGATTTTTTATCTTGTTTTATGCCCAAAGAAAAAGAAGACGCCGCCCCAAAAAAGGCGGCTGGCCGGCCGGCTAAAAAGGCACCGCAGCTCCTGCGTGGGTTTCGGGACATTTTGCCGGTTGACCAGCCGTATTGGCGCTGGGTTCGGAACACGGCCGAGAGCTTCGCGGCCGGCTACGGCTTTGAAGAGATTGGCCTGGCGATTTTGGAAGAGACGAGCTTGTTTAGCCGGTCAATCGGTAACCAGACCGACATCGTTTCAAAAGAGATGTTTACGTTCATCGACAAGAGCGACGGCAGCCTCACGCTCCGGCCCGAGGCGACCGCGTCGGTGGCCCGTGCCTACATTACCCACGGCATGCTGAACCTGCCCCAGCCGGTCAAGCTCTACTACTGGGGGCCGATGTTCCGGCGGGAGCGGCCGCAGGCCGGCCGGCAGCGCCAGTTCCACCAGCTCGGCTTTGAGGCGCTGGGTGACGACAACCCGGTCATTGACGCCCAGCTCATCCTGCTCGCCTACAATTTCTTTAAGGCGCTCGGCCTTGACGGCATCAGCATTCAGATCAACAGCATCGGCACGCCCCAGGCACGCCACGAGTACGTCAAAGAGCTGGTCGGGTACTTTCGCAGCAAGCGCAAGCTCCTGCCGGTCGAGGAGAAAGAGCGCTTGAGCAAGAACCCGCTGCGGCTGCTCGATTCCAAAGATCCGGTTTGCCAGCAGCTGCGCGCCGACGCGCCGCAGCTCATGGACTGGCTCGACGACGCTTCCAAAACCCACTTCATGAAGGTCATCGAATACCTCGACGAGCTCGACATTCCCTACACCCTGAATCCGTACCTGGTTCGCGGGCTGGACTACTACACCCGGACGGTCTTTGAGATTTGGCCTGGCGAGCAGGAAGAGGGGGCCCAGAGCGCGCTGGGCGGCGGCGGCCGGTACGACGGCTTAATCGAGCTGCTCGGCGGCCGGCCGACGCCGGCGGCCGGATTCTCCTGCGGCGTCGAACGGATTATCCTCCAGCTCAAAGCCAGGGGGATCGCGCTGCCGCACCAGGATACAGCCGAGGTCTTCCTCGCCCAGATCGGCGACGCGGCGAAGATTAAGGCAGTGACGCTCTTCGAGCAGCTGCGCACGGCCGGCATCCGGACCGGGGAGAGCTTTTCCAAAGACGGGCTCAAGACCCAGCTGGAGGCGGCGCACAAGCACGGGGTCCAGTACGTCTTAATTATCGGCCAGAAAGAGGTTTTAGACGGCACCATCCTCATCCGGGACATGGAGAGCGGCGTTCAGGAAATTATTGATTTTAAGAAGACGGTAGCGGAAATCAAGAAGAAGCTGGCCAACGGCAGCAACAGCGGGCAAGTCAACGGGCTCTAAACCCCGCACTTTTTGAAAAAGGTGCGGGATAAACCGGGCACTTTGAACGTTGAACGGCACGCGAATCATTCTCCGTTCAGCGTTTTTAGTTTGTTTGACTTACACTAAAAAAAATGTTATGGTGAACGTATCGTAACCACTGGTTTTGCTGTTGATAACTCGGAGCTTCGAACCGTGAACTAGGGAACAGGGAACCAGCGGTTCAAAGTTCTATGTTCAGAGTTCCTAGCCTTAGCTATCTCTAAATAATCTAACCTAACCTCAAAGGAGGTGAACACATCGTGGCAGAGATTAAAAGGAAGAAAGGGGAGACGTTTGAAAGTTTCGTCAGACGATTCAACCGGAAGCTTCAGCAGAGCGGTAAGCTGATTCAGTCGCGTAAAATACGATTTTACGAGCGGCCGAAGAACCGAACCAAGACCCGGATGGACGCCCTTCGGCGCAAGGATATTACCCAGAAACGGGAGTACTTGAAAAAGATCGGTAAACTCAAGGAAGAGGGGCCATTTACCCCCTATCGCAAGAAAACTCGATGAGCATCCTCGACACGTTAGACCAAGACATTAGCCAGTCATTACGAGCAAAAGATGAACTGGCGCTTTTGACGTTCCGGCAGACCAAGACAGCGCTGCAGAACGCCGAGATCGCCAACGGCCGCAAGCCGCTGTCTGACGAACAGGTGCAGAAGGTGCTGCGCAGCGAGGTGAAGAAGCGCCGCGACGCCATTGAGCTCTACCAGCGCGGCGGGCGGCCGGAGCTGGCCGAAAAAGAGCAGCGAGAGATCGAGCTGGTCAGCCGCTACCTGCCGCCGGAGCTCTCCGAAGCGACCATTCGCTCGGCGGTAAAAGCCGCCATTGAACGGCTGGGGGCCACCAGCCCCAAGGAGATGGGAGCGGTCATCGGCGCGGCAATGACCGAGCTTAAGGGCGCTGCCGACGGGGGCGCGGTCAGCCGGATCGTGAAAGAGGAACTGGGAAGTACATAACGTCGAAGGCAAGGATTTTTGAAGATGAAACGTGAAACATGAAACATGGCTGAAACTCGCTCGGTTTCACGTTTCAAGTTACAAGTTTCAGAGTTTTCACATTAACTTTGGGAAATTGCAAGCGAAAGGAGTCGTTTAAACTACGGTATGAGGCGAAGAGGGACATACCACTACTTTTTAAAATTGGTGGCTACCAGTAGCTTTTTGGCGCTGGTAGCTTTTGTTTTACTTGGTCAGCCGGCCTACGCCCAAATTGATACGGGTTTAGAGCAGCTCAAGCAAATCGGCTTGGGTACGGCCGACCTGCGGGTGGCCATCATGCAGATCGTCCGGGTGCTGCTCGGGTTCGTGGGCTTCCTCGCCATCTTGATCGTGCTCTATGGCGGTTTCGTCTGGATGACCTCGGCGGGCAATCCTGAACGGATTGAACGGGCTAAGGCGATTTTGCGCAACGCCGCCATCGGCTTGGTGATTATCCTGATGGCGTTTTCGATTGCCAGCTTCATCATTGCCGTCCTGACCGGCAGCTTCGGGTTCGGCGGCGGACCAGCCGGACCGCCGGGCCGGCCGCCGTTTGAGGATGGCCAGCTGGGCAGCGGCATCATCGAGAGCGTCTACCCCTTGCCGAACGACACCGATGTCCCACGCGGCATCAGCATCTTGGTCACGTTTAAGGTTTCAATCGACCCCTCATCAGTTATCACTGACACCAACGGCAACGACACCCTGGGTGACTGTACCGCCAGCGGCTGTGACAAGCTTAAAGCCGACAGCGTCTACATCTATAAATCAGACAACAGCAAAACCCGGCCGCGAAAAGACGCGGCACTCGCCGCCGACCAGGTTGCCGTCCGGGTTGGCAATGACAACCGGACGTTCACCTTTGATCCGGTTGAGTTCCTCGGCGACGGGGTGCACGACATCGGCTATGAGGTTTATTTGACCAAAGATATTCTCAAGGACAACGGCCGGCCGGCGTTCGAGGGGGTGCGGCCGTATTTCTGGTGGTGGTTTGAGGTCGGCACGTTCCTCGACCTCGATCCGGTGGAAGTTTCTTCGGTCTTTCCCGTGCCGGACAACCAGGGCGATGTCTACCAGCCGGTGGTCGGTACGGCCGCAACGGCGGTGTTTACCGTCACCAAGTCGCCGCAACCCAAGCGTGAGGCGAGTGTCGGCGCGGTAACCGCTGAAGGCGGCGCGCCGGCTGCTACGGTTGGCGGTGCCTACGGTTGCCAGATTGACGCGCTGGTTTGTCTGACCGTTAACGCCGGCGGAACGTTTACGGTAACGCCAAAATCTGCCGGCGGCAGCTGCAGCGGCGGTACGGTGGTCGGCGGCAGCGGCCTGTTTGCCCAGCCGACACTGGCCGGCGGCGTGCTGCCGATCGGCTGCGGCCTGAATCTTCAGTTTTCCGCGGACCCGCAACCCGGTAACCAGTGGCATTTCCCGGTGAGCGCCGCCACACAATCGGATACCTTGCAGGTGGCTGATAAAACCTACACATTCGTCCCATCCGGCACGACGCCGGGCAGTGATGAAATTGAACTGGCGGCAACTGTTTCCAGAACGACAGTAAGCATCGCCACAAAAATTAATGATGACATCCAGAATCCGGACTTAAACGCCAGTGCCAGAGGGATCGGAGGGAATATCCCGATTACCATAACCTCAACCATCCTCGGCGAGGCTGGCGACTTCACAGTGACTGCCACCGACTTGGCTGGGCCCTGGATCAGTCTGCCGATCCTGACGCCGGGCACCAACTCGAGCCTGGCGGCGCAGGTTCAGGGCGTCGAGGACGTGGCGCGTAACGCCGTGATTAAAATTAGCTTTAACGAACCCGTTGACATCAGCCAGGTGAATCCGAACACGGTCAAGATTGAGTATGACAACGCAGGGAGCTGGACCGCAGTAAACGGACGGTTTATGTACAGCAACCAGTTTAAAACCGTCGAGTTCCTCGCCGACAGCCGCTGCGGGGTATGCAGCGGCGGGGCTAACGATGGGCAGCCATGCGGGGACGATACCCAATGCGGCGGCAGCAGTTGTAATTTGGTCACCAACTCGTGCGGCGACGCAATCTACTGCCTGCCGGTTTTGCCCAATGTGGCGGGACAGCAGTACGACGCCACCAAGTACCGCGTGACGATCAAAGCCGGCGTACTCCAGGCGTGCACGATCGGCAACTGCGAAGATGCGACGTACAGCTTTTGTACAGACACACCCAGCGGAAGCGGTTTAGTCTGCGCTAATGAAGATCCATACGTGTTGAATGACAGCTACTTCTATCCCGCGACCCAGCCGCCGGCCAACGGTATCATCGATGCCTCCAATAATTCATTTAACGGCGACCAGAGCACCTACACCTTGAGCGGCACGGTGATCGGTAACGCCGAGGGGCCGAAAATGCAGAGTGGCCAAGACCCCTACAACCTCAACAGCAAAGACGCCCAGGCCCAAGGCGATGATTTGATCTGGTCGTTTTTCGTCAACAAGCAGCTCGACTTGAGCCCGCCGCAGGTTACCTCAATCGGGCCGGCAATTAAAAGTACCGCGGTTGACCTATCCATCCCGCTCGAAGCGGCGTTTGATGAGCTCTTGATGGGCGGTACGCTGAAGCCCGGCAGCAACTACCGCGACGGTCAGTGCTGGTGCAATGAAGCGGCCGATTGCCCAGACGCATCGAGCCCTTCCAACCCGACCCAGAACTATGAGTGTATTCAGCACAAGTGCACGAGTACGGCCGGCGTTGAGCAGTTCTACTGCTCGCGCGATGACCAGTGCAAGGTCGGGCCGACGAAAGTCAGCAACCGCGCCACCTGCTTCAACCGTAAGTACGTGTCGCTCCTGGATTACTCGACGTTTCCGGTCGGCTGGTGGGTAACTCACCGCGATCTGGAAAACCCGCCGTTCGACACCTTCGCCGACTACACCAAGGTATTTTTGAACCACACGCCGTTCGGCGCCGCCACACTCTACGGCTCGGAGCTCGGCAGCGGCATCAAAGACGTCTACCAGAACTGCTACCTGCCGTCGAGCAGCACGGATGGCGCGGGCGGCGGCTGTAGCGGCAGTCCGTACTGCTGCAACGGCGCTCCGCTCAACCGGGCCGGCTGGGTGGCGTCGGTATGCTTTAGCGGGTATTAAAGCGTCATTGCAATGACCTAGTAAGGTACTCATGGTTTCCAAAGTAAGAAAAATAAAAAAGCTGCTGCCAGTATTCCTCGGGCTGCTGGCCGGCTTGTTTATGTTTGGCTCGGCGGCCTTCGCCCTTGACGTCGGCTTAGAGTACGGCACGGCTACGGGGTTAGGCACCGCCGACCTGCGGGTGAGCATCATGCAGATTGTCCGGGCCGCGCTGGGTTTCCTCGGGGTGCTGGCGATTTTGATCATGCTCTACGGCGGGTTTGTCTGGATGACGGCCGGTGGCAACGCCCAGCGGATTGAGACCGCCAAAAAGGTTCTGATTAACGGCGTCATCGGCCTGGTGATCATCTTTACCTCGTTCATGCTGGCGAGCTTCATCATCCGCCAGCTCGAGATCGCTACGGGTGCCAACGCGCCGATTCCTTGCCGGCCGGGCGATCCACCCATCGCCTGCAGCGTCGGCACCTGTGCCGGAAGCCGTTTCTGCGATACGGTGAGCGGTTTTTATGGAGCGTGCGTAAAAGATGATCCGAATTGTGTGGATCCGACCGCAGTGCCAACCTGTGAAGTCCGGTCAATCAAGCCCACTGGCTTGAGCAACCCGCGCAACAGCCAGGTGGCCGTCCGATTCAGCAAAGAGATCACCAACATCACAGATGGCGACATCATCGTCGCCGGTCCGAGCATTCCGGTAGCCGTCACCCAGACGGTTGATGCGGCTGATCCGCGGCTGATAGTCCTGACTCCGACAGCGACCTGCCCGCCGCCGCTCGCGAGCTTGAACTGTTTTGACGCCGATACTTCGTATACCGTTACGGTTGGCGGCTCGATTACGTGCGGTGGTATCAGCCTCACGTGCGGCGTTGATAGCTGTGGCGGGGCATTTTCTACCGGCGATTTGATTGACGAAGCGGTACCATCAATTGCCTTAATTGGCACGCAAGTGTGCGAAGGGACCAGTAACCAGCTGGTAGCGAGGGTTGACGACAATGCGGGTATTCGGGACGTGACGTTTTATGATACCGGTAAGCCATCCATCATCGGTGTTGACGACCGGGTGTCCGCGCCGCCAGCCCAGAACGCGACGGTTAATCTGGATACTACGGTTTTGGGGTACTCGGCGGGAGATACCATCAGCATTACGGCAACCGCGGTTGACCTCGTCGGTTTAAGCAGTACGTCACCGGCACCACCGGCCCCGCCGTTAGATTTTGAGGTGCGGGCTGCCACCTGCTGCAACAACCGCCAGGACGGCACCGAGACCGGCGTGGACTGCGGCGGCTCGTGCGAGAGCTGCAGCCCGGTGATCGAGTGGTTCGATCCGCCCGACGGCGCGGCTAACAGCATGGTGACGATCCACGGCCGGCACTTTGGGACGGTACCGGGGAAGGTGGAATTTTCTGACGCGGGCGAACCGACCGTGCTCGCGTCGCTCGCTAACGTCGCCAACCCGGCTTGCAGCGCGGTTTGGCAAGACCGGGAAATCATCGCGCTGGTGCCCGGCGGGGCCAGCGACGGACCCCTCGAGGTTACCCGACCGGATAACGCGGCTGACCGGACTGACCAGGCGCCGGGTGGAACGCTGCCTGGCTTTGTCATCTCGACCACTGCCCGACCGGGGCTGTGCAGCATCAGTAACACTGATGATCCGGTACTGGGCGGCAGCGGCTACATTAACGATCTGACTAAACTGGAGGGGATTAGTTTCACCGGTCAATCCAGCGTCTACTTTGCCCAGTGGCTGGCCGGCGGCACGCCGGTAGTTTCGGGAATGACGCAAATTAACGGCGCCAAGGTACCGGCCTTGCGGCCGGGTGAGCTGGGCGTGCGGGTGCAGGATTCAGCCAAGATCTGCGTCGGCGGTGACCATGCCGGCGCTACCTGCGCCATCGACGGCGAGTGTCAGCCAGGCGGTGCGTGTAAAAATATTTTCAGCAACTCGGTAACGTTCGAAGTGCTCGCCGAGCCGGTCGTGCCCGATGCCGCATGCACGGCCGCCGACGCTGCGGTCTACCTCGACGGGAATGACGATTTCCTTGTCGCCCCGCCGCCGATCAGCGGCTCAGCCTCCTTTGAGCTTTGGATTAAACCAGACGCGGCAGCGCCGGGCAGAAGGCAAACCGTGCTTAAGTGGGGTGATCCAATAGACCCCTTAGACCCCTTCTACCTTAATTTAAGCGTGGACGCTGGTACTTGGAACGTGCATACCAGCAGTACTATAATCGAGGGCGCAGACCGCGGCGGTAACTACGCCTTTAACGCCGGAGTGTGGTATCACCTGCTGCTCTCGTTGAATGCGAACGCCGGAGTCGGCGTCTTGTACATCAACGGTGAAGCTCAACCCAGCTTTACCCTGCCGGCCGTGAGTCTGCCAAATGGCAAGAATATCGAGCTTGGCAGCCGTTCGCTCTGGACCTACGATATAGCCGATTCATTTTTTAAGGGAGCGATTGATGATTTCGCGATCTACCAACGAGCATTGAGCGGTGTTGAGGCATTGCACCTGTCGAAAAATCGGCGCTTAGCCGACGACAAGGATACGCTCTTCGGGCTCTGGCGATTTGACAACAATCTCTTTAACAAGAAAACCGGCGGCAAGGAAATCATTTTTAATGGCGGTATTTCCTACGTTACCGGCCACTTTCCCTGTACCGAAAATATCAGCTGCGACGGCAACACCAGTACGGCCGAGTGCAACCCGCTCCAGTCACTATGCCCGACCGGCACCGCCTGTGATTCGGACAGCTGTAGCTGCGTGCCGGCGCCCGCCTGCGACAGCGATCCCGCCACGCCCGCCTGCGACCCCGGCGCCACCTGTCCCGGCGGGTTGTTCTGCGACGGCAGCAGCAACTGTACCTGCCAGCCGCAGGACCAGAACCTCCAGGACTCCACCTACACCTGGACGTTTTCCACCACCGCCTTTGGTCCCTACGTGGTGGAGAAATGCAACCGGACCGGCGACTGCGGCTTTGATACGATTACCTCGCCCACGCCCTATAGCCGCGATGGTACGAGCCTGGCCGGCTACCGCGTCTCGGCCGGCCGGCCCGACGACGGCGCGGTACCGATTGACGCGATCATCGGCGCCCAGTTCAGCACCAAGATGTACCGTCCGTCGCTTGCGGCGAGCGGCAATAATCCTACCGTGCGCGTCTTAGGCTGTGCGCAGCCCGGCGTGGACTGCGACGAGGAAATCTCCGCGGGGGATTTTCAGGTCTATAACTGCGGGAGTGTTGCGGCGCCGGCTGACTGCTTCGCGTTCACGCCCCAAAACCGCCTCCAGCAAAATACCTGGTACGAGGTGCGGCTGGCGTCGAGCCAAATCTACGGCGAGGGCACCGGCATCAACCTGGCCAGCAACAACGCGGCCGGCGACTACCGCTGGGTATTCAAGACCCGCGACAGCGCCGTGTTAAGCCAGGTGGCGTGCGTGAACGTCCGGCCGGCTGAAGCGGTTTCACCGATCTTTGAAGATCGCAAAGACTGGACCGGCGAGGTCCAGCCCGAGGGGTTTTCCTGCGTGATTGTCAGCCCTGACGCCTGCACCGCCGGCTGGGATTGGGACACGCCGACTCATAAGGGTGAAATTGACAGCGGCTACATCCCGCCGCGCGCGATGATCACCGACCAGTCCAGTGATACCGCGCTCCGGGCCGAGCAGGCGTTCTCCCTGGCCAAGCGCGAAACGATTCCCGACCCGCCGGTGGCGGTAACCGCGGAGTGCAGCGTTACTGGCGTGAAGGATCCATTCAGCGGCGCCGGCGACCTGACCATTGACTTCACGTCGCCCTACGTTTTGGATACGTTCCCGAACTGCGGCAGCGCCTGCTTGAATGCCGCGATCGGCGCCCGTTTCAGCCAGACGATGGATATCAATTCGGCGGACGATGATGCGCTCAATCCCACGAGCCTTCAGCGGAACACCAGCCTGCACATCTGCTACGACGTGCCCGGCTGCGCGCCGAGCCCGGAAAACACGGTGGCGTTCGAGCGGCCGATGGCTGATGACGGCAGCCGAAACCCCGACGGGACCCCGACCAATACCTACGTCGGGTACGTGCCCTGCAACGACTATGACAATGACGGCCAGAACGACGATTATTGCCTGCTGCCCAACACCTACTACCGCGTGGTCATTCACGGCGCGGTCACCGAAGAAACCGGCACCTACCCGCTCAAAGGCTTAAACTACGACGATCCAAACTACGCCGGTCTGCCGGCCGGCTACGATTCGTATACCTGGGTATTTAAAACCAAGCCAAACTATGGCCTGTGCCAGCCGGAACGGGTAGAAGTGCTGCCGGCGCAGAAAGCCGAAGACGTAGACCGCAGGGTCCTCTACTCGGCGCGCGGCTACTCCGGCCCTGACCGCTGCGAGCCGGAAACCGGCCAGCGGCTGAACCCCTACAGCTGGAGCTGGGGCTGGAATTCAGTCCAAGCGACCGGTTGGGTCAGTGACGCGTGCTCGAGCGGCGTCGGTCCGCCGCCCGTTCTGGCCAAGCTCGGCTCAACCGCCGCCGACTGGTTGAGCAGCAGCGGCCTGTTCTGCGCTAACGTCGGCAGCCTGCGTAACGCCTGCGGTAACTTGGTGATTGAGCTGGGTGAGGAGTGCGACGACGGCAACCTCACCAGCGGCGACGGCTGCTCCGCTTCTTGCAACAACGAGAGCGCTGCTCGCTGCGCCAACCCGGCCGCCGACCTGAACTGCTGCGGCAACGGCAAGCTGGAAAACCGTGAAGAGTGCGACGACGGTAACACCGAAAATAACGACGGTTGCAGCCCGGTCTGCATTCGATCCGGTAATAATACGTACGACCAGCAGGTTTGCGGCAACGGCTTTATTGACTACGACGAAGCATGTGATCGGCCCGGCCCGGGCTGCGGTATCGCCGGGGGCTTCAACTGCCGTCTGACCGGTTCGGTCCCCGGCCAGTCGCTGTGTGGCGACGGCCAGATCGGGTTGGGCGAGGAGTGCGACCAGGGGGAACTCGCCAGCGGCGGCACGCCGGCAAACGGCGACGGCTGCAGCGACCGATGCCTGGTTGAACCGGGCGATCGCTCACGGGTCGGGTTCTGCCGCTCAAAAACCACCAACCGGTTTGATTTTAGCCGGACGTGCTCGAATCAATTTCCACCGGTGCCGGGCCTGCCGCCGCTCGACGGTAACTGTCAAAACGGCTACACCTGTATCAACTTAACGACGGCGCCGGGCAACAATGTAACCGGCGGATCAGTCTGTGGCAACCGCGTGATCGAGTACGGCGAAGAGTGCGACCTGGGCCGAATCTGCGTGGACAACGGCAAGCCGTGTACCTACTTCAACGCGCGCAGCTGCGCCGCCGCCAACCGGTGCCAGGGTGACCAGAGTATTGTCACCGGCAGCTGCAGCGACAACGGCGCGCCGTGCAGCGACGCCAATACAAAAGGGTGCGCTGACCCAACCAAAGCCATCTGCCGGCCGCTGGGCTGCACCACGATCTGCACGACCAGCGGTTCGATCGAAGTCGCCGGCCGCGTCGGCTCGTATCAGCTTGCCCAAACCTTGGCTGATGGGGAAGCCTACCTCCAGTCGTGGCTGCCGGCGTTCGCCCCGACTCGCGGGCCGTTCGGCGAGGCAAAGCTGACCGTGGGCGCCGGCTTGGGCGGACCGGACGGGCTCGGCTTTCCCCGGATCATTGACCGCTGGCCGGACTGCGGCTCGGCCTGCAGCAACGCCGACATCGGCGCGAGGTTCAACCAGTCAATGCTCGCAAGTTCGCTCAGCCAAGCCAACATCTACTTCTACGACTGTGGCGGCAACCGTGACTGCCCGGTTAGCCAGACAACACCGCCGGTTTTTGCCACGGTTGCGGCCTACACCGTTACTGACCCGGACGACGCGTTCCGCATCACCCTGCCGGCCGGCTACAACCCCATTCAGGGCTTGCCCTCGCTCTTGCCCAACACCACCTACCGCGTGCTGGTGACGACCAGAGTTTTGAACTTGACTACTCCGCCCCTGACGATCAACGAGCTTAACTACGACTTCAGCGGCGACCAGATCAACGATTCCTACTCGTGGACCTTTACCACCCGGCCAGATGCGTCACTCTGCGCCCTGGACAGTGTCGGGGTCCAGCCGGTCAAGCTGACGTTACCGGACGGTGCGGCCTGGGCCCTCTACAGCGCTAACCCGCGGTCGGCGCCGGACCAGTGTGACGCCCGCGGCCAGCGGCTCAACCCCTACCGCTACGACTGGCGCTGGGACGACGTCGAGATGACGACGCTGGGCGGCGTTGCCGTCAGCGGCGCCCACCGGCTGGGGTTACCCTGGGGCACCGGCTTACTGGAAATTATGCCCGGCCGGTACTCGCCGGACGGCTGCGGCAACGGCGTGATTGAGTCTGGTGAGAGCTGTGAGCTCCTGCCGCCCAACTACCTGTTCTCGATCGGCTGCAGCCAGACCTGCCAGCTCACCGGATCAGTCGCCGGTCTATCGCAGTGCGGTGACGGCCGAATCGGCCTCGGTGAAGCCTGCGACGACCGTGATACCGATACCGTCCCCGACGGCTTCGGCGGCCAGACGCCTGACTACTGCAACGCCCAGTGCCTCTGGACCGGCAACGCCAACTACGGCGAACCGGTCTGCGGCAATGGTATCATCGAGTACAAGAATGTCCTCTCTAACCAAGAAGGCGAGGAGTGTGATACCGGTACCGAACCCAACGGTAACGATTCGGACGGCTGCACCGACACTTGCCGCTACAGCGGCGCGGTACCGGGCGGCAGCGCCCTGTGCGGCGACGGCCAGATCGGATTGGGCGAGGAGTGCGACGCCGGCGAACTGGCGGCCGGGGGCACGCCCCAAACCGGCGACGCCAACGGCTGCACCGGCACGACGGGCGACTACCAGAGCGGGATCACTTGTGGTTCAGCCGCTGACCAGTCGAGCTGCCAAGACACTGCCTATCGCGACCGCTGCTACTGGACCGGCAGCAGCTGTTTGCCGCGATCGTGCCTGCGGGATGACCGGAGCGAATCGGTTTGCCGAGATCCGGTCACCAAGGCGCTTGATTTCAAGGCGAATACCGACAACTGCTCGGGTACCATTCCGTTGGATTGGGCCGTCGGCAACGATCACTGGAACCTTTCCGTCTGCGGTAACGGCCGGCGCGAAGCGGGTGAGCAGTGCGACACCGGCACCGAACCGGATGCGAACAACGCTGACGGCTGCTCGGATCGTTGCCTGTTCACCGGTTCAGTCGCCGACGATAACCGCGGCGATCCCTACCAGCTGGTTCAGACGGTCGGCCGGCTGCCGGCCGGCTTGCCGCTGAACGCGGACGGCTTGGCCGAAGTTAAGGAAGAGATTCGCGCCTGGCACGCCCTTGAACCCAACCGCGTCGGCGTCGGCGAGCTGACGGTTCAGGGCCAGCCTAACGTGCCGTTCGTGGTCGTGGATAACCAGCCGAAACCATACGCCCAGAATCAGTGCCGGAACGTCGCCCTGTGGGCTATTCTTTCTCAAGAGGTTGACCCAGCAGTCAGCACCGGCAGCTGCAGCAACGATGCGAACAAGTCGTGCGCCCAGAGCAGCGACTGCGCCTCGGACGACACCTGCCAGTTTAATTCGTTTATCCTTGATGAGTGCGGCCTTAACCCCAACGACGACAGCTGCGGCGCCAATCCAACGGCGGCCGACAACATCGCCGCGAGCATTACCGCCCGGCCGCTGCAGGGCCAGTGCGACCAGGGCCGCTGCGTCTACACCGGCACGGAGCTTACCGGCAGCTACTGCGTGACGAGCAAAGACTGCCGCGGCACGCGGCTTGAGATTACCGGGGCCCATGACGGATTTTTGAAAGCCAACACCAGCTATAAACTATTCTTAGACCAGACAAAAGTTCGGGAAGCGGCCGGCGAGCGGCGGCAGCTCGATTGTTCCAGTCCGTCAGTTTGCAGCTGGACGTTTGAAACCAACGCCGACTTCTGCCAGTGCGACTACCTGGGCGTGGGCATCTGGAACACCTACTTTGGCAACGAAGCGACCGATGACCTCTTCACCTGCGCTGGTAACGACTGCGGTAAAGACGCGGCCGGCAACGTTGCTGATCTCTCGAAGCTCGACGTTGATTCGGGCCTCGCCGACAACCAGCACCGCTACGACGCTCAATGCTACGACGCGAACAATCCGCAGCAGACCTTGATTCCGATGCTGGCGGCCGGAGTTCTCTTTAATTGGCGCGACGTTGACGTTGACGTGGACGGCATCATTACTCCCACCGATCTGTCGGGCAACGAAGGTACACTCTTCAGCAACCAGATATACGTAACCGCTACCGGTAAGAACGGCTTGGCCTACGTAGAGGTCACGGCTTCGGAGAACTACTGTACCATTTCCGGTGCGCGCTGTCAGCCGAGCATAAATGACTGCCCGACCGGAGCCGGGGATTGCAACCTGCGCCTCGCCGCCTCCCAGCAGGTAACGGTAACGGCGTTCATGTGCCAGAATTTATGGAAGTTCACCGACAGCAACAGCAACTGCGACGTAAACACCAGGGCGAGCTGCCACAACACTAACTTCGAGCTGCTCTACTGCCGGGACAAGGGCTCGACGAGCATTGATGATGACCTGCCGGCGCTGAAGCCCGAGGCCGATGCGATTGTTCGCGGCTCCGAAACGGGCAACCAGCCGATTCCGATTAAAGACTTCATCTTCCCGATGGAGACCGGCAGTGACGCCATTGGTCTGCGGGTGCTGCCTAACCCGCTCCACCTCTCGGTTGACACCTGGTACCGGACGGGCCTGTGCGGCGGGGTAACGCCGATCGAGAACGTCTGCACCACCGACGCCGGCTGCCCCAGCGGCGTTTCATGCCGGCTCAACGTGCCCAGCCCCGGCTCGCCCCAGTCCCTGGTGGTTGATGGCTATGAGGCGGTGCGCGACGGCCGGAGCGTTTACGTCAACGCCGCCAACCTTGAAAATACTACCCTCTGGACGAACATCTATGTTCTGTCCTACAACCAGGACGCCGGCAGCCAGACGGTTGAGATTTTCGACCGGCTGCTCGATCCCAAGGGCGCACTCGGCGACTGGCGGTTCAACACCAACGACACCATCACCGACCTGCGCGTCTGCGGCTTGACGCCTGCTGGCGAGCAGCCGGGTTCCTTCGCCGAGACCAAGACGACCTGCAACGTTTTAAGGAACCAGGAAAACTATCCCGGAGGATCATACCGGCAGGCTTGCCAGGCCAACACCGCCAGTGGCCGGGCGAGCTGCGACGGCGATACCAATAACGGCTGCTACTGGTCCGACGAGCTCGGCGGCTGCCTGGCGCGCAACTGCCAGGAGATCACCTGTAGCAACGACTTCCAGTGTCCGAATAACGAGAGCTGCGACGCCCAGAAGCAAAAAATTGTCCGCGATACCCAGCGCTTCGCCGACCTGCGCGACATCCAAATCGCGCTGAAGCGCAAGGATGCGCCGGCCCTCACCGGCGGCAGCTACCTCCAGGGCACCAGCTTTTCGGTCTGGCCCTCGTGGCAGGAGACGCTCGCTGACGCGCTGGGCGGTAAGCTGCCGGTTGATCCGTTGAACCAGTTTGTCGGCTGCCCGGTCACGGGCGACCAGGCGAAGACCTGCTGGGATGAAGTTGGAAAGCGGTTCAGCTGTCCGACCGGCGCGTTTGTCTACGGCTACCAGTTCAGCAATGGTGACTACGACCTCTCCACCAACTTTGAGTACGAGGGTGTGGGCACCTGGCAAACCGCTGCTGGCGGAGTTGAGTTTCCCGCCGGCAGCCGCTGCACGGCGCTCGACTTCTCGACCAGGGCCGGCAGCGGCGGGGGATTGCCTGATCCGAGTTGCAATTATCAGGCATGCTATGACCGCGACGGCAAGTTTAAGGAGTATTGCACTACCGGCGACATGCTCGACGGCGGCTGTCCTAACGATCCGGCCGTTACGTTCTGTTCTGGCGACGCCGACGCTGACGGTTACTGTGATGTGCTAGGCCCTTGGAAGCTTGATAACTGCTCGCCCGTTTTTTACTGCCAAGCTAATAACATCAGCAGCTGCTATAATCCTAACCAGCGCGACAGTGGCGGCAAGGTCGGGTTGGGTGACGCCTGCGACCCGGCCTGCTCGGGCGACGCTGACCGTGATGGTGTCTGCGACGAAACGGACAGCTGCCGCACCGTCTACAACCCCATCACCGAAAATTGCAATGGCCGCCACCAGACCAACGACCAGTGCGACGCCGACTTTGACGGCATCGGCGACGCCTGCGACCCCTGCACCGACCTTGACCGCGACGGCTGGTGGGATCTTAACACCGGCTCGAACGACGAGACGATCTGCCGCCGCGACAACGTGCCGGCCGGCTACTGCAGCGGTGGCAGCAGTAACACGGGCGAGATCTGTTCACCCTCACCCGTCTCCATCTGCGTCGGCGGCAGCGGTGATCTCACCGTCGGCCGGGCACTTGATGGCTGCCAGTACGATCCGGTCTACGCTGATCCGATAACCTACCCACCGGATCGCCATCCGGTCTTGCGAAACTTTCTCGCCAGCGACCACTTCGGCTACTGCCCCGACACGAATGGTAACCCGATTGCCCAGCAGCGCTGCTGCCTCGCGACCGGCCAGTACAGCCCGGGTGTCTGCGCCGGCAATGGCGGCACGGTTCAAAGCTGCGCGGCCGCGGCCTGCAACGGGGTTGATTTCAAAACCTACAATCCCAACCAGGAGGACTTTGACGGCCGCAAGGTCGGCAACACGTACCTCGGCGACGGTATCGGCTACATTGCCGACGACTGCATTGACTTCGATCTCGACGGCTTTGGCGACTACACCTTTTACACGACCGGCTGGCCGCCGGCGCTAACCGGCAATCAGAAGCAACACTTCCAGGGCTGCCAGGGCGGCATGGCGCCGACGTCCACGCCGGAGATGTTTCGCGGTACGTTTACCCCATGGAAGTAGGGCCTGCGACCCCGTTGTTAGTTATAAGTTGCAAGTTGTTGGTTTTTGAAAGCTTAAATTCGGGCGAAGGAACTCTCTAAGCACCCCTCTCCCTTGGTGGGAGAGGGAACCTCGGTTAAACTTTGCGGGGTGAGGGGGCAGCTACAGAAACCTCCCCCTCTCTCCCAACCTCCCGCCAGAGGCGGACAGGCTCTCCCACGCGGGGGAGAGAGGAGATCTATATAGACACGTAATGATCCCTTCCAGCCATCGCAAAACCTACCTCGAGCAGCTGCCCCTAATCGCGCTTTTGGTAATCACCAGCGCCGCGCTCGGGGGCGTCTACTACCTCTGGGCTCACCCAGCTGGCCAGGGTTTATCGGTTAACGTCAACGGCGTCACCATCCAAAACCCTTACTACTACGGCAGCGGTGAGCTCCCCGACCTTGATAACTGTCCGGGCGGTCCCGGTTCAAAGCCCTGTACCGACGAATTTGGCATTCAGATTTCCTGCTACAACCAAAATCAGGACGACGCTGATGCCGACCTGATTGGTGACCTCTGCGATCCGACGTTTGATACGCCCCCGCCGCCGGTGTGTAATGACGGTCTGGATAACGATGGCGATGGCTTCTGTGACGTGGCGGGGTCAACGTGCCCCGCTGGCATAACGGTCATCGACCCCGGCTGCGACTCGCCTTGGGATACGGATGAGCATAACAGCTCGATTGAGTGTGACGACGGCATTAACAACGACAACGACCCTGGCAACCAGATTGACCTGGCCGACCCTGGCTGCGCCGACTTGGCTGACAATGACGAAAGCAACTGTGGGGACGGCATCTGCGAGGGCGGAGAACTGCCCGTGGTCTGCGCGCTAGACTGTGGCCTTCCACCCGCTTGCGGTGATGGTCTTGATAACGACGCTGACACCAAGACCGACTTCCCCGCCGACCCTGGTTGCTCCAGCCTGACTGATACTGACGAGCACGGCACCGCCCAATGTGACAACGGCAGCGACGACGACGCTGACACCAAGACCGACTTCCCCGCCGACCCTGGTTGCTCCAGCCTGACTGATACTGACGAGCACGGC
>MHIL01000027.1:0-3445 GCA_001817495.1 Candidatus Buchananbacteria bacterium RIFCSPHIGHO2_02_FULL_56_16 | reverse complement strand
CCCGCCGACCCTGGTTGCTCCAGCCTGACTGATACTGACGAGCACGGCACCGCCCAATGTGACAACGGCACGGACAACGACGGTGACGGTCAGATTGACATGGCAGACGGCGGCTGCACCGGCCCGGCCGACACGACCGAGGCCAACTGCGGCGACGCGGTGATCAACCAGTCCAGCGAGCAGTGCGAGGGCTTTGTCAACCTGCCCGGCCAGACCACCTACACCACGGCCCTCGGCGCGATCCAAAATTTCCGCCAGTACCAGCTCGTCAATAGCTGCGTGGTCTGTGGCACGGCCGGCGCCGCGGCCTGCCAGACGCAAACCTACCGCAACTGCGCTAGCCTCACGGACGGCCAGCCCTACATTCCGCCGACGCCGTTTGTCTGGGTGGTAAATGCCACCAGTCCCTCGGGAAATAGTTGGGGAGTGCTTTCACAGATGGTGGCCATTAAAGATCCCACGCCGGGCTCACCCGATGCCGGTGACATCATTCACGAGTATGTGGTTTGTCGTGAGGGCGCTAGCGGTTCTTACACTTATCGTGTTAGGACTCCGGTCGAGGTAGAAGCAGACCTTTCGAGCGCATGTCGCAACAGCCCGAATACCACGAGGCCGCAAGCCAAGAACCTCGCCGTCAATCTCGAGCAAAATGAAGTTTGGGTCGTCTACTACATGTCAAGTTCTCTGTACGACGATTTTAATGGTGTGGCATTCATCAGGGACGGTCTCCAGCGGTACTGCCCGAGTAATCAGTCGCCGGTATTTAAGCCGCTCGCGGTTACCGTTGACGGCAGCGGTGACGGTTTGGTGATCGGCTTGAGCGGTTCGGGAACGGCGCTGCGGCGGTACTCGCGCGCTACCATCCAGAACTGCACGTACCAAGAGACGCCGGTGTCTGGTGAGGCGCTCATCTCGAATATTAACGTCGGCAAGCTCAACGTCACGCCCACCGGCGACCTCTGGCTGTTAAGCAATGTCGGAACCGGCGGGATCAGCAGGCTGACCTACATTGCAAACCCCGGCCCGGGCCAGACCGTTAAGTCGCGGTCGCTCTCGGGGCTCGATCCGCAGGATATCCTGGTCGAGACCGACTCGCGCGTCCTGGTTGCAACCTGGAGAAGCAGCTCCCTCAAAAAGTACCGGTACAGCAGCGGTCCGCCCGCGGGCATCGTTGAGGACAGTTTTATCGCTCCGCTCTCACCGCGACATGCTGTTACGTTTTGGCAAGACCCGAACACGAAAGATTTCAGCTCGCTCTGGACCGAAGTGTTCGACGCGGTTTTCTCCCAGAGCTCGCTGCTGAAGCAGCCGCGAGCCGGCGGGGGGGTTGCCACCACCAAATCTGGAATTTCAAGCGTCACAGCGGATATTTCGGCGGGATCGAACGGGTTGGTTTGGTTACCCCATAACAGCGGCGGTAAAATTTTCAGCTATGATGCCTTAAACGACAGCGTCTTCTCCTACGAAACCTACTGTGGCGTGACATATCCAGGGGCCTGCAAGGCGCACATTAATTGGTTTTTAAAAACCGGCAACGATTTCCTCGGTTTCAAGCGCTACTTCGCCCTCTACGGCAACACCCTCTACTACCCCTCGATGGGCGACGGTCCGCTGACCGCGTTTGACGTCGGCGCCACGCCTCCCGAGGATCGCAACAAGGCCTGGGAGAGAACATGGGGTAAGGTAGAGGTTTCGGCAACCGGCGGCGCAATCCAGGAAGTGTCGGTTTGCTTCTCGGATAACTACGCTGATGTGGGTGACGTAGCGTGCCCGGGCGGCACCGGCTGGGTGAATGCCAATGTCTATAATGGCGAATTTAAAGATCCGCTGGCCGGAGCGAAGTACCGGAAGCGGTACCTGCGCGTCAGGGTACAGAAAGATCCAACGGCAGTCATCTCGAGCGTGGAGGTGACGTGCAAAAATGGAGCGTGCTTGCCCTAGTAATTTTCAAGTATTAATTTTCAATTTTCAATAAATTTTCAAGGTTTAATGACCAATGTTCAATATGCCTAAAAAGACCCTCATCCTCATCCTTTCCCTCATCATCCTCCTCGTTGCTGGTGCCGGCGTCGCCTACTGGTTCTTCACCCAGCAGGTTGCGGTAACGCCGGAGCCAGCGGCTGAAGCGCCCAGCCCGCCCAAGCCGTCGGCGATTTCATCGGGTGATTTTACCACCGATCGCTGCGCCGAGTTCACTGACGAAACGCTTCGCCAGCGCTGCGAAGAGGTGGGGCTGGCGCCGCTCGTCTTTGCCCTTATCGGCGAGGCGGTGGAGCAGGGCGCTGAACGCTGCGGCGTGCTGATCGATGGCGGTGACCGCGATTTCTGCATCGCTCAAGTCGCCGCGGAGCAGCAGGATAAGGACCTGTGCCAAACGCTGGACCAGGGCTTGCGGTCCGGTTGCGTAACGCAAGTAACGGTGGCGACCAATAATTTCAGCGACTGCCAGCACCTCGCCGACGCCCAGCTGGCCGAGAGCTGCCGCCAGACGATCGTGGCCAACAACGCCTCGAGCGACGAGTTCTGTAAGCAGCTGCCGAACGCCGAAGAACAGTCCCAGTGCCTGGAGATCTACTACACCCGCGAAGCGGTCCGGGCCGAAGACTACGGCATGTGCGCCAAGATTAGCCGCACCGGCGGCAAAGACCGCTGCCTTAACGCACTGCCGCCGGACAGCGATGGTGACGGGCTGGGGGACTACTCGGAGCGGGCGCTCTTAAAAACCAATCCGTTCAGCGCCGACACCGACGAAGACGGCTTGAGCGACTACGACGAGGTGAAAGTCCACCGGACCAAGCCAACGGTGGCTGACACGGACGGCGACGGCTTCTCGGACGGGACCGAGGTTAGCGCCGGCTATGATCCGTTGAAGTAAGGATTGAGGAGTTAGGAATTAGCTTTTTAGCTTGTAGCTTCTTAGCTTTTTAGGTTAGGAGTTGCCCTGAATTGCCACTAACTACAAATTACCAACTACAAACTACAAACTAAAAAGCTAAGAAGCTAAAAAGCTACAAGCTCTCGCTTTTCTCAAGCAATGCTTTCTCATCGCAAAACCTTTCTCGACCAACTCCCCCTAATCGCGCTTTTGGTAATCACCAGCGCCGCGCTCGGGGGCGTCTACTACCTCTGGGCTCACCCGGCCGGCCAGGGTTTATCGGTTAACGTCAACGGCGTCACCATCCAAAACCCCTACTACTACGGCAGCGGTGAGCTGCCTGATCTCGACAACTGTCCCGGCGGCCCGAACGCGGAGCCCTGCATTGACGAGTTCGGCATTCAGATTTCCTGCTACAACCCGAACCAGGATGATGAGGATTTTGACCGGATCGGCGACCTCTGTGATCCGAACTTGACACCTGTAGTGGTTACCTGCACGCCGGATGGCTGCAACAGCAGCTGCCCGGCAGCCTGCACCGCTGCCGACGACCCTGACTGTCCCGATCCG
>MHIL01000026.1:67996-69095 GCA_001817495.1 Candidatus Buchananbacteria bacterium RIFCSPHIGHO2_02_FULL_56_16 | reverse complement strand
TCCGGCTGACGCCAGTTTTAAAAAAATGATTGATACACACCTCTTATATCCCATCACGGTACTGTTGGGTCTGAACGCCGATCAGAAAAACCAGTTGCTGCGAGCGCGGCTGGTGCTCTGCCGTGACTTACTAGAGCCAAAGAATGAGAAAATGATACATCGGCTCGGCTTAGGTGACAGAAAGATCAAACTACTGCTGAACGAGGTCCAAAGCCTGCTGAATGGTGTATAAACCCCACTTGACCCCGCCGTTCGCGAACAGCGGGGTCGACGCGTTTTTGGTTTTTTTGTACACTTATAAGTAAGTGAGTATAATAACTCTTACACTCAGTTTAAGTAAAACCATTTGTTATTATAAATAAAAGAGCGCTCCCCTCTGTTCTCTCGACCCTCTCACCGACGCTTTTAAAAAAAATCCGCAACAGAAACTGTTGCGGTGAGAATGAAAGATCATTGGTTCATTATAAATAAGATCGAATGATCAGGTGAACTGGTAGGTGCCGGCTCGCAGATGCTCCATCCCCCGCCGCTCTGACTCGATGAAGGTTCGAACAAACGGATCAGTGGCATACGCCTCGTCGATTACGGGAATGTAGCTGCGATCAAAGCTTTTCAGGATGGCTTCAGCCGCCATCACCTCAATTTGCAGTCCGCTGCGAATGGCTCCCTTGGTCTGTTCAAGCATGGCCATGGTTCTCGGAACATGGTACGCATTGGTAATCATCACCAGGTTCCGTAAGCCCGGTGGACAGTAGGTTGAGAGATGCGCCAAGTGGTCCCAAGTATTAGCTGCATCCTTATCAAGGATGATGGAATTTGGGAGCGGACCCAACTCGGCCGCCATAACTTCAGCGCTGCTTGGCCGCTCTTGAGGGTTACTGCTCCGACCGGAAACGATAACTACTACCTGCGGCCGTTGCTCGACCAAGCGCATGGCCGCCTCCACTCGGAGACAGCTTAACGGCGGCGTCCGCTTCCGTGCTTGCTCATCTTTGAGATCCGGCAACTCATCGAGCCTCTCATTGAGTCTGGTGCTCCGCCACAGCCCGGTATGGTAATCAAATACCAGTCGCGCGCCGAGGAGAACGACGACCTCGGT
>MHIL01000026.1:18656-67986 GCA_001817495.1 Candidatus Buchananbacteria bacterium RIFCSPHIGHO2_02_FULL_56_16 | reverse complement strand
GTTCAGTTCTGTTCGAACTGCTTCTTGAATGTCAATGTCCATTGGGTTTCTCTATCCTTTCTATCGTAATCTGATTGCTGAAATAGCACAAAACCTCTTGGTATTTTGAAAGTCTAGCGCAAAATTACCAATTTGTCAAGCCTCTCGTTATGGTAAATCAAAAAAAACCTTCAGCCGTACTCCCCCACTTCGACGACTTTTTACTGAACCTACAGACCAATAACTACTCAGACAGAACCGTGTACAATTATGAGCGGGACCTGAAGGTTTTTGAGTCATTTCTGGCTGAGCTGGACACGCCGTTCGCCGGGGTCAATAAGCAGGTCATCAATCAGTACAAAGCCTATCTCACCTCAATCGACCGCAAGACGGCCGAAAAAAAAGAACGGGGCAAAAAGAAACTTGAGAGCCGGTCAATGAATCGTTTCTTGTCGTCCCTGCGTTCGTTTTTAAAATATTTGATTGAGATGGATCTGCCTTGTCCGATCGCGCCGGAGGCGGTGAAGCTGGTTAAGACCGAGCGAAAACATCCGCAGGTCGCCGAGCTTAACGATTTAATCCGGTTAATCGAAGCGCCCTCGACGTTTGAATCGAACAAGCTGGTTATGGCGCGCAATCGGGCCATGCTCGAGATGCTTTTTTCAACCGGCATGCGTATTTCCGAGCTGATTAACCTGAATCGCAACCAGATTGACGGCACGGGGCGGATCTTTATTCGCGGTAAGGGCAAAAAAGAGCGGTTCGTGTACCTCACCCCCCGGGCGTATACGTATTTAAACGCGTATTTGGCGCTGCGGGACGATAATTTAACCGCGCTGTTCATTCCCTACCGCGGCCTGAACGCGTCGGACCGGGCGACGTACCGCCGCCGTATTTCAACGAACTACTTGCAGGAGCGGATTAAGCGCTACCGCGAGAAGCTCAAGATTAACGTCCCGACCAGCGCCCACAGCCTTCGCCACGGCTTTGCCACTTACTTGGCTGAGTCCGGTGCCAATCCGGCCGCCATCCAGATCCTCCTCGGCCACGAGTCGCTGGACACGACCACGCGCTACGTCCATGCGTCTGATCGCTACGCCGAAAAAACCCACCACGATTTTCATCCCTTGCCGGACGAGTAGCACGGGTGACGGTACGGCGTAAAATGCACCGCTTGACAGCGTATCCATCTCTGTGGTACCATCCAAACCCGGCTGAATTTCAGCCTGAACATTGATAAAAATTCGCGTGCCTCACGGTACCTGGTGTAAGCTTTTCGCCGCCAGCTACAGTGAGGCAACCGTGGAGAAAAACTTCACACCATCGGGGTGGTCACCTGATGGCATAGCCTCCTGCTAAACATTAATGCTCGACATATGTTCAGGGCATTTTCGGGAGCGCTCTCATTAGCACTGGCCATTCTGGTGCTGAAGTTATTTCTCCCCGAGGTTGCCGAAGCACTGATCGTTCTGACCGTCAAGGTCCTACACATCTTGAATGTGTCGGTTGATCAGGCTTCCACCAACCTCCCTCACTAGCGCAAAAGGGCTCATGTTTTTCCATGAGCCCTTTCCCTTTTTAAATTCCTTACTATTTCTTTATTTCCAGCCTTCGGTAGCGTAAAAATGAGTTAGAGCGCCGGCAGGTACTCGAGCGGGTTAACCGGAATGCCGTTTAAGCGCACCTCGAAGTGGAGGTGAGCGCCGGTCGAGAGGTTGCCACTGCCGACGCTGCCGGGCAGGCCGCCGGTTTTACCGATGACCTGGCCCTTGGTGACGAACTCATCTTCGTTGACGCTCACGCCGGAGACGTGGCCGTAGACCGTTGAGATGCCGTCGGTATGAATCAGCATGATGTAGGCGTAGCTCTTGTCGCCGGCGAACTTCACCTTGCCGACGTAGCCGGCTTCCGGCGCGGCAATCGCCGTGCCCTGAGGCACGCGGACGTCAATCGCCGGGTGCTCAAAGATGTAGCGGAAGGGGTAGTCGGGGTCGTGGAAGTAGGCGGAGATACCGCGGCTTGGGTCAACCGGCCAGGCCAGTCTGGCTGGCCCAAAATCTCTGAACCGCTGGGCTTTTTCCCGGCTCTCAAGCTCAGTTCGAATCTTTTTTTCCAGGGTGAAGATTTCCGCGTTAATCTGCTGCTGCTCAAGCTGGAGCTGGTTGACGTAGTTTTGGTACTGCTGTTCACTGAGTTTGGTCTGAACCAACACGACGCTCTGGGCCGTGCTCTTTTCATCGAGCTCGTCCCGCTGTTTGGTGAGCTGGGTCTTGAGTTCTTCTTCGGTGGCTTTTTGTGTCTCCAGCTCGGCCTGCCGGTTCTCGAGTTCTTGCCGGCTGTTTTTCAGCTCGCCCAGCGCATCGTTGAGGTCGCTGTGGATTTTTTCGGTTTGCTCGAAGTAGTCAAAGAATTGGGAGAAAGAATCGTTGAGCAGCATCACCTCGAGGTAGCTCACCTGATCCTGCTGGTAGATCAGCCGGATGTACTCACTGATCCAGCCCTTCTGTTCGGCGATCCGTTCCTCCTGCCGCTTGATGCGGATGTTGAGCGCCTGAATTTCCAGGTTGGTCTGCTGGATTTTTTTCTCGGTAGCCTGGATGTCGAGCCCGAGCTTCGCGACCTCATTTTCGATAATGGCGAGCTGATTGCGCAGGCTGCGGGTTTCTTTCTGTTTAGCGGCAATTTTTTGTTTATACGCATCAATTTCTTTCTGCAGATCGTCAATTTCCCGCCGCCGGTCTTCAACTTGGTTGTTCAGCCCGCTGATGTCGTCCTCAGCTGCCGCTGGCTTGCTTGGGATAACAAAAAAGCTAGCCCCGATCAGGCTAACCAATGTCAGCGCGATAAAACTCACTCGCAGCACTATCTTATTTTTGTTTAGAAACGTTCTCATGCTGCCAATATAGCATATTTTTGGTTAGAGAGCAATAGCTCAAACAAAAAAAATGGGTAGAGCTTTGAACAGCTCCACCCGTTTTGATGCGATCTGAAACTAATGATCAGTTTTGTCTGTGCTGGAACGCTCCAGTATCAATTGTCGGCAGACATCGTTCAATCTCGGGTGTATAGTTGGCTAGAATGCCTGATGCGTTCAGGCACTTGACGGTTTAGTTATGGCCATCGAGCAACTGCATCGCGTGCTCAATTCGTTTCAGCGTTTCTTTTTTGCCTAAAACGCCGGCGATCTCAAACGGGCCGGGCGACGCCGGGCGGCCGGAAAGCGCGGCGCGCATTGGCCAGAGCATCTCCCCTACCCTGGCGCCGCTGGCCTGAATAAAGGCTTGGATATGTTGCTCAAGGTAATCGGCGGTCCATTTTTTTTCTTCAATCGTTTGGAGCTCGTCAGCCAGGCGCTTCAGGTTGGCCATTGCCTCGCGGCCGGTCATCCGTTTCCAGATTAGCAGCTCGGCTTCATACTTCGGTTGTTCGAAGAAGAAACGCGTCGCCTCGACGATTTCGGCGAGCGTCCTGATTCGTTGCTGCTCGGTGGCGACCACTTTTTCGAGAAACTTTTTGTCAGCGGTAATGCCCGCTGCAGTAAAGTAAGGCTGGCACAGGCTCGTGAGCTCGGCCGGGGATTTTTGCCGGATGTAGTGGCCGTTCAGCCAGTCGAGCTTTTTAGTATCAAACACCGCGCCGGCTTTGTTGACCTGCTCGAGCTTGAATACCTGCACCATCTCCTTCAGGCTGAAGATTTCTTGCTCGGTGCCCGGGTTCCAGCCCAACAGCAGGATGAAGTTGAGCAGCGCCTCGGGCAGGTAGCCTTTCTTCAGGTAGTCTTCGACCGCTACGTCGCCCTGGCGCTTGGAGAGTTTTGACCGGTCGGGATTTAGCAGCAGCGGCAGGTGGGCGTACTGCGGCGGCGGCCAGCCGAATGCCGCGTAGAGCAGGAGGTGCTTGGGCGTGGAGGGCAGCCATTCCTCGCCGCGGATGACGTGGCTGATGTCCATCTCGTGGTCGTCAATCACCGAGGCGAGGTGGTAGGTCGGGTAGCCGTCAGATTTTAAAATGATTTGATCATCGAGGGTTTGATGGTCAAAGCTCACCGCCCCTCGGACAGCGTCAGCAAAAGTAGTCTGCCCAGTCTTTGGCGTCTTAAAGCGGATGACACGCGGTTGATTAGTCGCCAGATTTTTTTCCACCTCATCGCTCGAGTAATCACGGCAGCGGCCGTCGTACCTCGGCGGCAGCTTTTTTGTCTGCTGGCCCTGGCGTAGCTGCTCGAGCCGCTGGGGCGTGCAGAAGCAGTAGTAGGCCTGGCCGTCTTTGATGAGCTGTTCGGCGTATTGTCGGTAGGTTTTCAGCCGCTCGGACTGGACCACTGGCTTTTTGTTGTCGGGCTTAAGACCAAATGCCTCGAGCGTTTCAATAATGTTTTCAACCGCGCCCTCCACCCGGCGGCTTTGGTCGGTGTCTTCAATCCGCAGCAAAAACTGCCCCTTGTTCCGTTGGGCAAAGAGGTAGTTGTAGAGCGCGGTCCGCAAGCCCCCGACGTGTAAAAAACCGGTCGGGCTGGGCGAGAAGCGGGTGACGATTTTCTTAGGCATGGTAGGATGGAATGTAAAGTGTAGAAATTAAAACTCAAGTCAGGATATGTGAGCAAGCGAGACCAGTTGGCAAGTGAGCACGTACGCTTGTTAGCTTGCCAACTTGCTAACTTGTTGTTTACTAACTTTTTACATTTTTAATTTCTGTCTCAGAACTAAAAAGGGAAAGATGACGACCGCCGTGTAGATCCGCTTCCAGCGCCAGGGTTCCTTAATCAACCGGTACAGCCACTCGAGTCCGAGGCTGCGCAGAACTTCCGGCGCGCGGGTCACATGGCCGGAGATGAAATCAAAGCTGCCGCCCACGCCCATCGCGACTTTCACCGACGGCAGCTGGTCGAGGTGGCGGAAGATCCACTTCTCCTGCTTGGGGCAGCCAAAGGCGACGAAGAGCAGCATCGGCTTGGCTTGGTTGATCGTAAAGATGAGCTGACCATCGTCGGTGGAGTTTCCTTCAGCGCTGACCGCTCCCCCGCTCTCGGTACCACTGACGATGAGCTTGGGAAAATATTTTGTGAGCACCGCCGCCGTCGCCGTCGCGACACCCTCGCCGCCACCCAGAAGAAAAATGGGCAACACCTCACGCTGGGCGAGCTCACACAGGTTCCAGAACAAGTCAACGCCGGTGGTGCGCTGCAACTGTTTGCCGAGCCACCGCGCGGCGTGGATCAGCCCGACGCCGTCCGCGACGGTGAGATCAGCATAGTTCAAAATTTGCCGGAACGGTGCATCGATCTGGGCGGTGACCAAAAATTCCGGATTGGGCGTGACTACGTAGTGCTGGTGGGGAGAGCGGAGAAAGGTGCGGATTCGCTCAACCGCTTCCTGGTAGGAAACGTTGTCAATGGCGACGCCCAGAATTTCGACTTTATCCATAGAATAGCTAAAGCTGTCTTGAAACGTGAAACGTTGCGCAGAGGTACTTAGCTTCAAGTTTTTACTCTGGTTTTCGAATGATGCCCCGCAGCATCGCACCAATATCCTCCGTCAGTGCTATGGTTTTCTGGTAGTCTGCTTTTGAGAGGTAGCTTTCAACCAAAAAAAATGCAAAAGGTATTTTGATTCTTTGAGAGAACCGTAGGAAATTTTAAGAAAATTTTTGTGAACTTTATTTTTTCCCCGTGCGTACCCTCTTCGCTTTCAATTTTTCATGATAGGTTTCAGCCATGTTTCATGTTTCAAGTTTCATCCCCCGTCAAGTTAAAGGCGCTGATAACGTTATATTCTGTACCAGATGGAAGCAGCCGGCTTTCCATCAGCTCAATGCTCGTCACGGCAATCCGCAGCGGCGGCACCGTCAGACCCTGGGTCTGGAAGCGGCAGCGGCCGTTGACGCGGGCCAGCGTCAGGTGCGGCGTCCATGGACGGGCATCGGTTGCGATGTTGATTCGTTCGAGCTCCGCGCCGATTGTTTGTTGGAAGTCTATGAGGCTACTGCCGTTGGTTTGCCGGGCGTTGATCACCACCACCCGCGGCTGCTCCAGGCTGGGGAAACCGCCGATGTTGGTCAGCTCAAGCCCGACTGGCGGGCTGTCAGCCGCTGCCTTTTGTAGTAGCGTGTTCACCGTCCCAAGCTGCGCCGGTTCGAGGTCGCCGAGGAAGTGGAGCGTTAGATGCAGGCCGTCGGGCTTAACGTACCGAAGCGCCGGATCAGGGTTGTGTGTTTTAACATTGGCAATGAACGTGGCGAGGGCCTGTTTAGCGGTTTTTGGCAGGTTAATCGCGATAAAAGCCCGCTGTTTCATGTTTTGATTATACCAGTAAAAAATGCTATAATCAAGCTAGAATTATATGCTGCGCCTGACTACCATTTGCTCAATCTGCCTTCTGTCGCTGCTACCCTATCCCGTGCTCGCCGACTACTACTTCAACCCCCACCTCATCATCAGCGACGAGGAAATGGAAGACTATGACGCGATGACGCTCTCGGAGGTTCAGCGGTTTTTGATGGAGAAAACCAGTGGCCTGTCGCTGCGTACCTTGCCCGACTACCAGGGCACGACGAAACTGGCGTCGGAGATCATCTGGCAGGCGAGCCAGGAGAGCAGGATCAACCCGAAAGTGCTGCTGACCACGCTCCAGAAAGAGCAGAGCTTAATCGAGAGCATCTGGCCCTCGCAGAATCAGCTCGACAAGGCGATGGGCTACCGCTGCCCGGATAGCGGCAGCTGCCACCCCAACGGGCTGGGTTTCGGCAAACAGGTTGACGGCGCCGCCTGGCAGTTTCGGCAGTACTTGGATAATCCGACCCAGTGGACCTACCAAGCCGGCAAAACTGCCGATCTCGATGAATCAACGGTTACGCCCGTCAACCAAGCGACCGCCGGGCTGTACAACTACACGCCGCACTACTCGGGCAATGAACGGTTCTGGCGGCTCTGGGTCAAGTACTGGGGCAAGAACCACCCGGACGGCTCGCTCTTGAAAGCCGACGGCGACTCAGGGGTGTGGCTCATTCAGTACGGGTTGCGCCGGCCGATTACGTCCTACGGCGTGCTGCTGTCGCGGTTCGATCCGAAAAAAATTATTACCGTCAACAAAACCGACCTTGAGAAGTGGGAGGTCGGTCCGCCGATTCGGTTCCACAACTACTCGCTCTTGCGCACGCCGGACGGATCGGTCTACCTTTTGGTTGACGATGAGCTGCGGCACATCACCTCGATGGAGGTATTCCGTTTGATCGGCTTTAACTGGGACGAGGTCAGCGAGGTAGCGGACGCCGACCTCGCCGGCTACCAGTTCGGATCAGAGATTACCTCGTCGAGCGCCTACCCGACCGGTGCGCTCTTGCAGGACCGCGTTACCACCGGCGTCTACTACGTTGACAACGGTATCCGCTACCCGCTCTACTCGCCAGAGATTATGAAAGCGAATTTCCCCACTAAGGTCATCAGCCGGGTAGCGCCCGAGCAGCTGCAGCAGTACTGGCTCGGCGAGCCGATGAAGTTTCGTGATGGCGAGCTGATCAAGGCTGATTCCGACAGCAAAGTGTACGTCATCGCCGACGGCGAACGCCGCTGGATTCCCAACGAAGAAATTTTTGACAAGCTTGGCTACCGGTGGGATAATGTGATTGTAACTGCGGCCCATGCGGTGAACATCCATGAACTTGGAGAAAACGTGGAATAGAGGTAAGAAGCGAGAACACAGCCCAGATACGTGAGTAAGTCCAGATAAGTTTCTAATACATACTGAAACGTATCGACGCAGACGTATGCCCCTCGTCTTCGCCGCCATTACTCCCCACCCGCCGGTCTTGATTCCGGAAATCGGCAAGGAAAACGTGTCGAAGTTAGTCAAGACCAAGTCGGCGATGGAAAAACTGGAACGAGAGCTCTACGCCAGCAAGCCGGAGAGCCTGTTGATTATTTCGCCGCACGGTAAAGTCATGGCCGACGATTTTACCATCAACCTCGCCGCTGACTACACCGTTCATTTTCAGGAGTTCGGCGACTTCGGCCTTGAGCTGAAGTTCCGCAGCGACTATCGCTCGATCCAGCAGATCCGCGCCGCCGACGAGGGCCAGCGCGGCGTGCCGCTGGTGCTCTCGAGCACGACCGAGATTGACCACGGCTTCGGCGTACCGCTCCACTACCTCACCAGCCACCAGAATCAGCTGCCGATCATTCCGGTTACCTCGGCCGCGTCGAGCCTCGAGCAGCACTTCGCGTTCGGCAAGTTTCTCCACCGCCAGCTGTCGAGCATTGATAAACGCTTCGCGGTTGTTGCCTCGGCTGATTTGTCTCACCGGCTGACCCAGGACGCGCCGGGCGGCTACTCCAAGCGCGGAAGCGAGTTTGACAAGAAGCTTGTTTCGCTGGTTAAAAAAAATGACGTTGCCGCCATTCTCAAGTTCGATCGAGCGTTGGCCGAAGAAGCCGGCGAGTGCGGCTTGCGGCCGATCGCGATGCTGCTCGGTATCCTCGAGGCGGTAAACGTGAGCGTCGAGGCGTTATCCTATGAGCGGCCGTTCGGCGTCGGCTACCTGGTCGCCAACTTCAAGTTCAGCTAGCGAGCTTCGTCAAGTCAAGCGAGCAAGAAAATTGAACCCTGAAGGCGAGGATATATATCCTCGCCTTCAGGGTTCTCGTGTCAACCGGCGAGAGCAGAGGCTCTCGCCTACCCTCATTTTTTTGTTTCAAGCGGCCGCTCTTTGTTCTCAATAACCTTGAAAAAGTACCGCCAGCGCTCCCCCACCTTGACCAGCTCCTTGGTATCGTTCAATGCTTTCTCAATCACTCGCTTGGGATGCTGCTTGCAGACCCGAAACACCGCGTTGCGCTTTTTTGGCGGAATACCAAGCTCATCAATGATCCGCAGCGCCAGGTCCTGCCAATCGTAAGCCGGCGGCTTGACGGTTGATCGCTTGCCCAACAGGGCCCGCATTGATTCAGGTTGGTCGATTCTGAGCATACCCGGTAGTAGTCCCTCACCTGGTTTAACATTAAACAGCGAGGTGAAGGGAGTTTATCACGTCGTTCGCGTAACGACGTGATTTAGTAATTTATCATTAAAGAGTCTGCCCAGTAGTATTTTCTTCTGGTCTCATCCAATAAGGTGAGGGATCACTACCGGGCATACAACGTTAGTATAGCAGATGGAGACAAGAAAAAAAGCAGCTCGATGGGAGCTGCCCGCTTGGGAGCAACGCTGTTGCGAAGTAAGGTTCACTCGTCGTTAGTGTCAGCTTTCCAAATGCCGTAATAAAGGACAATCGGCAGTCCGCCGATAATGAGAAGGAGCGTCTTTTGAGCGATGGTCTCACCCGGTTTTCTCTCACTGACAGGTAGTAGTCTGTCAATACCAACCAAACGTTGAAAACGAGGTACGGAATTGCCATGAAGCTAATCAGGCCAATACTCATCCACATGGCTGTCTCCTCCGCTCGCAGATTTTTTCAAGCGCTTCACAAACCTTCGCAAAGAGCCAGATTACTCCTACCATTATCGCGTAGTACACGATGAGACCGAGTACCAAGGTAAAGTACACCGTAACAATGGTGAGAAATATCCTTGCGACACCCGCGATCACAATTCCGATACTCAGCCACATGGTTGTTTTCCCTCCTTTTTTCGGACACCGGTCCGAATCAGTCCCCAGACGAACCAGACCGCCATGATGACAAACAAAACACCATACACCACGGCGACCCGAACCATCAGCTTGGGGAAGCAGCAGCTTGCTGCGACCAATATGAGTACACCCAAGGTAACTCCGAAGGCAAGCTTTAGCTTTACGCCCATGTTTGTTTCCTCCCTCATTGAGCTGTTTTAATCCGGATCTTCATGCTCCCAGTCAGTCGGTCTTTTTCTGAAAAACACCCAGCATAGTACGTAGCCGGCTGATGCAACCAGCAGAAAACCAGCCAGTCCAATCCAGCCGTGAAGTACCTGCAACCCCTGTTTGACGTGTGACATTAGCTCACCCCTTTCTCAGATGCACTACTGTGGCTCTTCATCAACAATGGTCTTGATCATCTCAAAAATACCCGGGAGAGCCTCATCGTTGAAGTCCAAGTCTTCGATTGCCTCGATATCGTCAACCTTGAGGCCGACCACGCCGGCGAACGCGTACTGGCTCAGTCCCAGCCGGTCTCGCATTTCGCGAACGGCTGAGGCGACCTGAGCCCGGTACTCGAACCGACGGAGCCAGGGAAGCGGTTCTGGTTTGTTTTCGGGACGGTGGTAAATCAATGCTTCGGCTTCGGTGGTTGGAACAGCGCTATGTGGAGCCATTACAGTTTTTCCTCTCTCGATAGGAAATCCGCTGGGACATATTTCGAACTGCTCGCCAAGCGAGCAGGGTTAGGCCGGTTCCCGCGAGGAGCAGGAACCACCAGGGAATCATCCGGCAGATGACTGCCTAGACGATGGGTCCAACGCAGGCTAGTTGTAAAAGAGCATCAAGTATCTTGACCGTAATCCAGTAATGCTGGCCATCAGTACCCTCCTTTTTGGCTCTTGTATACGCAGCTTACTCCCCGCCGCCGCGAAACGTCAAGCAGCCCTTGACAAGCCGGTCTGAAGCGCTATAATAGAAACTTCTAATAAAACTATCTCCCCGCCCTTGGGAGATATTTGGTTTTTTAAGGAGACAAAAACAAAAATGGACCGCCTTATGTACCTCGAAGCGTTGCGCGCTCACTTGAACCAGCTGATTGAAGCCCAGCTCGGTGGGAACCCTGAAGCGTGCGAGCGGCTGGAAGAAGACATCGGCCGGCTCGACGCCGACCCGTCGGTGCATGAACGGCACTGACGTGCTATACTGATTACAGCTATGGTTACCGCCCTTCCCCTCAAAATTCACCCCGATCCAATCCTCCATCAAACGTCGCGGCCCCTGACCGCCGCCGAGGTAACATCGCCGACGATCGCTCGGCTGATTTTAGATATTGAAAAAACCATGAAGGAGCACCAGGGTATCGGACTGGCGGCGGTCCAGGTCGGCCAGCTGGTGCGTCTGGTGCTGATCGCCACCAAAGACGGGTCGCTGGCGCTGCTCAATCCGGCCATCACCTCGTACTCGTGGAAAAAAGAAACCGGAGAAGAGGGCTGCTTGAGTATCCCGAATACTTATGCGCAAGTTAAGCGCTCGGTGCGGATTAAGGTTAAGGCGCTCGACGCCAAGGGCAAGCCGCTGCGGTTCAGCGCCGAGGGGCTGTTCGCCCGGGTGATCCAGCATGAGGTGGACCACACCAACGGTATCTTGATTACTGACCGGAGCAAGGCGGTAACCACCGCCGACCAGCCTGCCAATGGCCGCAAACGCTAACATCGTATTTTTGGGTACCGCCGAGTTCGCGGTGCCGATCCTGCAGGCGCTGATCGAGAACGACCAAAAGCCTGTTTTGGTAATTACGAGGCCGGACCAACCGGCCGGCCGTAAACAGCTGCTCCAGGCCCCGCCGGTTAAGCCGGTTGCCCGAAAGGCAGGCATTCCCGTCAGCCAGCCCGAACGCCGGCAGCCGCTCGACGTGCTGCTGCGTCAGGCTAAACCCGACGTCTGCATTTTGGCCGCGTACGGGACATTGATCAAAAAAGAAACACTGGCAATCCCCCGTTTCGGTTTCATCAACATTCACCCGTCGCTCTTGCCGTTGTACCGCGGTCCGGCGCCGGTTCAAAACGCGATTCTAAATGGCGATGAGTGGAGCGGCGTGACGGTCATGCTGCTCGACGAGCAGATGGATCACGGTCCGACCTTGGCTCAGGAAAAGCTAGCGGTCTTGCCGACCGACACGGCCGTTACCCTTACCGACCGCCTGGCAGTGCTGGCGACTGATTTGATGCTCCGGACGTTGCCCGACTACCTGGCCGGCGCGCTGCAACCGAAAGCCCAGGACGAAGCCCGGGCAACGTACACGAGCATCATCACCCGCGAAGACGGCCTGATTCAGTGGTCAAAACCGGCCGAGGCAATAGAGCGGCAATTCCGGGCGTTTTTGCCCTGGCCGGGGGTTTACACCCATGTGCAGGGTAAGCGTCTTAAAATCGTCAATTTGAGCGTCTTAGAGGGTAATTTTAAGGCTGATGGAGCCCTGGGGACGGTATTTTTAGCCGATAAAAAAGGCCTGGCCGTGAAGTGCGGCCAGGGCGCGGTTTGTCTCGGGCGGGTGCAGGTTGAGGGCAAGAAAGAAATGTCAGCCGCCGAATTTTTGCGCGGCTATCCGCGGTGCGTCGGGTGGGTTCTTATGTGATCGTTTCCTTCCTCAAGTATGAATTTTGAATTTGAACTTTTGAATTAAAATGACTGAATTTTTAAAATTAAAACATTAAACATTGATTCGAAATTTAAAATTCATCATTCGAAATTCCGCGGGTCTTATCTTGAGCAATCAACGCCGACACCAGCATCACGTACCCAATGCCCAGCGGATGGTTCAGATAGGGCGAGAAGACGTTGGTGATGACCAGGGCGACTAGTCCGGCCAGCAGCCCGAGCGAGGCACTGGTTTTAAATTTTAAATTTTGGATTAATTTGAATACAACGTAGCCGACCAATACAAGATAGGCGCCCAACCCCAGTACGCCAATCTTCAGGGCGATGTCGAGGTATCCCCACTCAAAGGCATAGGTCGTGTACCTGCCGTCCGGGTGAGTTTCCAAAACCCGCGGGTCGCGGCTCTGGTAGGTCAGGGTTTTGCCGAAACCGTAGCCCAGGAGCGGCCGCGCCGCGATGTTTTTCGTCAACGGCTGGAGCTGGTTGAGCCGGCTCATGCCGGCCGCCTCGCGCGGTAAGTCTTTGAATCGGTTGCCGACGATGTTGCTAAAGACGTTACCGGTGATCAGCTGGACCGTCAGCAGCGCGCTTGCGGCGCTCACGCCAAACAGCAGCCCGATCTGGGCGGTTTTTTGCAGGCTCAACTTAAGCCGCCAGACCAGCAGCACCAGCAACGTCACCGCCGCAGCCGCGGCCCCCACCCAGAAACTGCGCGATTGGCTGACTACCAGCGCCACGCCAACGAGGTAGAGATAGCCGATGCCAAGCCAACGGTTTCTCTTTGGCAGCTGCTGCCAGCCGTGGATGAGTAGTGCTGCCACGATGAAGTAGCCGATCAGCACGTAGAGCTGGGACTGAAAGAAAATGCGGAAGATGGTGCCGCTCACCAAGGTAACCTCGCCGGTCCTGGTGTCGCGCAGCCACTGATAGAGCGGGCCGCCGATGGCGGTGAGGTTGTGCGAGAACAAGAGCAGGACAACGACGGTCTTGGCCGCCACCCAGGCGGTCGCCGCCAGCAGGATTTGAATCGTCCGTTCTAAAAATTTCGGCCCGGCGGCGTCGAAGAACGCGATCGTCAGCCCGAAGTACATCCAGGCGTTGAAGTCAAAAAAGACGCTGCCAAAATCGTTGGCGGCGAGTCCCTGGAGCAGGCCGATTGAGATAAACGTACCCAACCCAAGATAGCAGTACCAGAGGGGCGACCGCGGCACCGTAACATTTTTTGCTTTGAGCCGGTGCCAGAGCCAGGCGGCCAGCACCGCGATGAACAGGCCGATGCGCAGCGAAACGTTCGTGCCGCCGAACTGGGCTTCGAGCAGGTGGCCCTGGGAACCGATAAACAGTTCGGCCAGAATGAAGTAGAGTCCGTACTCGAGTCGGCGTAACGACGCAATCAGCGCGGCGGCGATCAATAGCAGGCAGCCGACCGTGCCGATAACCGGCTGGTAGAAGGCGGCCAGCGAGAGGAGCTCAACGGCTGCAGCCGCTGCCAGGGTTAGCCCGAATGGTTTAGCCGTGAAAGCCATGCTTTTTAAAGTAACGCATCGCGCTTTTGAAAAACAGCGCCTGCTTCCGGACGGCGAGCTGCTGCTTGAAGCTTTGGCCGCCGTGGTGGATGATCGTGGCGTCAGTACAGTACCAGACCCCCCAGCCGGCTCGGGCCGCTCGGCGGCACAGGTCGACTTCTTCAAACCAGATGAAGAACCGCTCGTCGAACGATCCGATTTTTTCGATCAGCTCCCGGCGCATCAAGAGAAACGAACCGGCCACCTGCGGGGCAGGCTGGGTTATTTGGTAATCGAAGTCTGTGGCCAGGTAGACGCGCAGCGCCGGTGCGTTCGGCCAGAGCTTGGCCAGCTTGGTTGTAATCAAAAGCATCGCGCCGACCGTCGGCAGCCGCCGGACCGATGGCTGGAGGCTGCCGTCAGCATTACGGTGCTGGCAGCCGGCGATGCCGACGCGCTCGTTTTGATTCATGAAGTCAATCATTCGTTGAAGCGTGTCTGCCGTGAGTTCCGTATCGGGATTAAGCGCGAGTACGTAACGGCCGGTACTTTGGGCAATCGCCTGGTTGTTGGCCGCGGCGAAGCCGCGATTCTGTTTGTTTGTGATCAGTACGGCTGAACTAAATTCTTGTTCGACCATTTTAGCGGTCCCGTCGGTTGAGGCGTTATCAACGACAAAGACCTCAACGGTCAGCCGGTGCTGGCTTTGGTAAATCGTCCGCAGACATTTCCGCAGCAAATCTTTGACGTTCCAGGAGACAATGACGATGGAGATGTCCATAGAAAAATTAAAAATCAAAAAGCAAAAATCAAAGGTGCAGCTAAAAGGTCAAAGCTTTGAAATTTGATTTGTAGCTTTACATTTTGATTTTTTATTTTTAATTTTTTCATAGCACATCCTCCGGCCTGATGCTCTTCCACTCCCCTGCCTTGAGCGTGCCGAGTTCCAGCTTGCCGATCCGAATCCGTTTCAATTTCACGACCGTGTAGCCGAGCGTGCCGAGCATGCGGCGGATCTGGCGGTTGACGCCTTCCTTGAGCACGAGGCGGGCTGATTTATTTTTCGCGGTCACGACTTTTACCGATCGCAGCCTGGTGCCGTCGCTTAAGCGCATCCCCCGCTCGATTTTTTTAATATCGCCGGCTGCCAAATCCCGGTCGAGGGTGACGAAGTACTCTTTCTCGCAGCCGAACCGGGCGTGGGTGATTTGATTGGTAAACTCACCATCGTTTGTCAAGATAAGTAATCCACAAGAATCCTTGTCTAGCCGGCCAACCGGGTAAATTCGCTCTCTTGAGCCGATAATTGACAAAATTGATTTACCCTGGCCGTCGCTCGCGCTCGAGATATACCCAACTGGTTTATGCACAGCCAGGTAGACTTTTTTTGTTTTGAGCCTGACAGAAATACCCTTGCACTCGACCGCGTCTCGGTGTTCATCCACCAGCGTGCCGGGTTTGGTCACTACCGCGCCGTTGATTTTAACCTTGCCGTCGGCGATGAGCGTTTCGGCCTTGCGGCGAGATGCGACGCCGGCATCAGCGAGAAATTTTTGGAGGCGAACCATAGGTGGTGGCAAGCTAGATATGGTGTTTTAGTTTAATGATTGTTTCCGCGTCCCGGTACGATCGGACGCGCTTGAGCCGGCGCAGTAACGGCAGCCGGTAGGCAAACGACGGCAGCCAGGCCGACATCGTGCCGCCGGCTCTTACGGTAAAGAGTACCTCTGGAACAAAGCAGCCGGCGTGTCCCTGCGTAAGCATCGTCAGCCACAGATCCCAGTCTTGAAATTTTTTCAGCCGCTCGTCGAATCCCGGAAAGTGCTCACGGCGCAGCAGCGAGGTGGTATGAATGCAGGGCATCCGGCGCAGCTTCCCGGCGCTGAAGGCGAAGAGCTTAAACGTTTTGAACCCGAACCGAAACGAGCTGTAGGCGTAGGAGCAGCCGGGGTGTTGCCGCAGCTCGTGGTGCATCCGCTCCAGCATAACCGGCCGGGCCTCAAGGTCGGCGTCCCAGAAGATGAGAAACGGCGCGGTCGCCTCCCGCGCGCCGCGGTTGCGCGCCGAGCTGGCCCCCTGGTTTTCTTGGGTAATGATTGTTATTTGGTCACGGAACTGTTTCAGAATGTCCAGCGTACCGTCAGTTGAGCCGTCGTTTACCACGATAATTTCGCGGTCCGTGATGGTCTGCTGCACAATGCTCTTGAGGCAGGCGGCCATGGTTTTTTCGCCGTTGTATACCGGCACGATGATGCTGATGGTTGCCATACGCTAACGTTGGAGCAGCTTCTGGAGTTTTTCAACCTGATGATCCCAGGTGAACATTTCGAGGACGCGCTGCATCGCCTGGAAGCCGAGCCGGCCGGCGTAGGCCCGGTCGGTCAGAAGCTTAATCAGCGCCGCGCTGATCGCCGCCGTGTCGTTTGGGTTAACGGTGATGCCGGTGAGGTTGTTTAAGACTGCTTCGGTCGCTCCCCCGCTCTCGCCGGCCACCGCGGGCTTGCCGAACAGGCCGGCCTCGAGGTAGACCATGCCAAAACCCTCGACGTCCGGGCCGATCTGGCGCGACGGCATGGCGAAGACGTCGCAGACCTCGAAGCAGGCCGCGAGCTGGGTTTCATCAACGCGGTCGAGGAAGGTCACGTGCTCGCCGAGCCGGTACTGGTTGACGAGCTGCTGGAGCCGGTGCCGGTACGGCCCGTTGCCGACGACGAGGTAGGTGGCGTTCGGCACCCGCTGGCGGACCGCCGGCAGCGCCCGAATAATCTGGTCATGACCCTTGCGTTCGACCAGCCGGCCGACGGTGAGAATCACCCGCTTGCCATCGAGCCGGTGGGTGCGGCGCAGGTGCTCGAGCCGGTCAACCGGCACGCGGGTGTCGGTGAGGTTCGGGCAGGGGTAGACCACGGCGATGGTGTCGGCCCGGCCTCCGAGCTTGAGCAGCGCCTCGCGGGTGAAGTTGCTGTTGCTCACCAGGCCGTGGGCTTGCCTGATGATGCGCTTGAGCAGCGCCTTTTTTCGCACCGACCGCTGCGGCAGCAGGATGTCGAGGCCGTGGGCGTAGAGGAGGTACGGCAGCTTCCGCCAGCGTTTCAGCAGCAGCGCGATGGTACCGAGCGGCAGGACGTGGCCGACGTGCAGCAGGGTAACGCGGTGAACTTTGATACTCTGGCGAATCGCCCGATAGACCCGCCACTGCCGCCACCAGTTGACCAGTATCAGCCGCGACGGCGTGAGGAGCCGGTTGAGCCGCGGTTCACGGATGATGGTGAAGGGCTGCTTGACGTCAAAGGCCGGTGCCTGGGCCGACGTCGGCGCGAGTACCACGATACTGCCCGCCGGCAGATGCTTGCAGACGTGATAGTAGTAGTTACCGACCCCGCCGTGCTGGGGCGGGAATTCCAGGCTAACCAGTAGGCTCTTGGGGGGTGTCATCGCTCTTTAGTTACGGTAAGTTCGGAGAATCGAAAGCCCCGAATGCCGACCAGTACCGCGAAGTAGGCCAGCGCGCCGATCGGTGCGGCGACAAAGACGTGAACCTGGTGACGGATGCCCAGTAGCAGCAGCACCATGACCGCGGTTGCCAGCGCCGACTTGCCTACGAAGCTGCCCAGCGCGGCCAGCTTGAGCGGGATGAGCTTTCGTACCCAGATGAAGTCGAGGCCGAGCAGGACGACATTCGTAATCAAAAACGCGATGCCCGCGCCGTAGAAACTTAGGGACGGGATGAGGCTAAGGTTGAGAATGACGGCCAGGGCGGTGATGATGCCGCGGTTGGTTGTGGTCTGGCGCTGCCGGTCGCAGGCGTTCATGAGGTAGCCGGTGGGAAACGCCAAAAAAATGAACGGAATGGCCAGGCTCATCACGATGAAGGTTGGAATCACCGCCGCGTAGCGGGGCCAGAGGGTTTCGATAATCGGCCCCACCAGCACCACCAGGCCGGCCGCGAGCGGCAGGCTGATGATGGTGAGGTAGCGGAAGGCTTTCAAAAACGTCCCGGAGAGCAGGCTCGGCGACCGTTTGTAGTAGGTGCTAAACGCCGGAAAGATTACCGCGGCGAAAGCCGCCGGAATTACCTGCTGAAAGGCGTAGACTACCTTGGCGGGAATGGCGAACAGGCCGACCGCCGCGTCGCCGACCAGGTAGCTCAGGAGGATCGAGTCAACGGTATTGTAAATTTTAACAAAAACGCCGGCCAGGGCGAAAGCCGGCACGACCCGCAGCAAGCCGTCAATTACCTCGGCACTCCATTCGGGCTTGAGCGAGAAGTGCAGTTTACGCTTGAGCAGCAGCGCGCTCAAGCCGAAGTTAAACAGGCTGGCGACCAGGAGCGCGAGCATCAGATGCCGAATCTGGCCGCTGGTCTTGAGCGCGATGATGCCCAAGGTAAAGATGATCATCTGGACCAGCACGGTAGCGATGCTCTCGTAGGTGAGCGTGTGCCGGGCCCGGAACATCACCCAAAAGCTCAAGGAGAACGAGTCGAGCACCATCACGAAGCTGGCCAGGTAGACGAGTAATTTGACCTCCGGCGGCTTGCCGGTGACGTTGATGAAGAGCCAGGCGGCGAGCAGCGTGGCAGCCGCGAGCGGCAGCTTGAGACCGATGACGTTTCGCAGCAGCCGGTTGGCCCCGGCGTTGTCCTTCGACGCCTCGCGGGTCAGGATTGGCGAGAGGCCCAGGTCAATGAAGATTGAGAACAGCGTGGTAAACGACAGAGCAAAGACGTACTGGCCCAGGCTCTCGGCGAACAGGTTGTTGGAAATGAACCAGAAATAAATAAACGACAGGATCTTTTGGAACGTCAACGCTGCCGTAAAGTAGGTCGTGTTTTTGACTAGAGTTCGTTCAGCCATGCTCTCATTTTGCCATTTTTTTACTTAGGTGTCAAAGCAGAAAACCCCGGCGCAGTTGCCGGGGGCTCTCTCTATTTTTGCTGAAGGGTATCGTTTTTTGCGTTGCTATTTGAGCTCGATTTTTTCAATGATGATATCTTTGATCGGCCGGTCCTGTGCGTCGGTCGGGCTGGCTTCAATGGCTAGAACCACATCCATGCCGGCGGTAACGCGGCCGAAATTGGTGTGCTTGCCGTCGAGCCACGGCGTGGATTCCTTGGTCACGATGAAAAACTGGCTGCCGTTGGTGTCCGGCCCGGCATTGGCCATGGCCAGGGAGCCGCGGACGAGCTTGTGGCGGTTGATTTCGTCGGCAAACTCGTACCCGGGCCCGCCAGTCCCCCACCGCGCTTTGAGGCGGTTGTCCTTTGACAGCGGGTCGCCGGCCTGGATCATGAAGTCTTGCATCACCCGATGAAACTTGGTGCCGTTATAAAAGCCGCTCTGGGCGAGGGTAATGAAGTTGTTGACTGTTGCCGGCGCGTCGCTCGCGAACAGCTCGAGGGTGATTGCGCCAGCGCTGGTGGTGATCGTCGCCTGGGTGAAGGCTGGTTTTTCTACGGTAGGCGGCGTCGGCTGGTAATTTGTATTCATGGTTGTGGGCTGGCTGCGGGCGTTAATGTTTTGGCTGGTTTGGTAGTTGTCCTGGCTGGTCGCCGCAGGGGGCGGCGTCGGCTGGGCCGGTTTACTGACGGTGTTTTGCTGGCAGCCGGTCAAAAGCAGCGCGAGCAGCAGAGTGGTAGTGAGTAAGTATTTCATAGCTGGTTTCTTAATAGTCCGATTATAGCATGCCATTACGGTATACGCAAAAACAAGGCCTCGGCCTTGTCCGGATCATTTTTTGACAAATTGAAAAGGTTTAGATTGTGTTTGTTGTTGATTGAGGTTTATTTGTTGAGGGATTTTGGGGTTGATTTTTTTTGGTTGTTTTTTAGAGGAGAAGTTGGGGGGTGATAGTTCTAAACCTTTTACCGTAAACGGTTCAAAACTATCACCCGTAACCTCATACCTCTAACCCCTATCCCTTGTAAACTTCAATCCAATCTAAACCTTATGTATCAAGTTTATCACATCTGAAAGATCTGTCAAGGGTTTATACCGTCGCTTAATTAAGTCATCAAAAATGACTTATCCACAGAATTTGCTTAATGCTTTTTTTTCGCCGGCTAATCGAAACGCCAGAACGGCCAGTAGTGCCAGCTGAATCGTCGGAGTTAAGCCGGTTTTTAGTAGCGGTATCAGCGGCATCGCATTGGCATAGGCCCAGCGCCCGGTGGCCAGGGCGTAGCGTTCGAGCAGCACCGCGGCTGCAAAGCTAAACAGAATCGTCCAGCGCCAGCGGTTTTTATAGAAGAACGGTATGGTATAAACCGCGATAAACAACCCGGTGATAAAAAGCGCATCAAGCAGCGTTGCCCGCAGTAGAACCAGCTCGGTGATCGGGCCGCCCCGGTAGTGTAGGTACAGCCGGGCGTGAAAATACTCCCAGATAAAATTGAGTCCAAAGGCAAGACCAAAAATGATAATGGCTCGCTTGGCTGTCGCTTGAGGTGTCATTTCAGCAGGGTGGCGTATTTTTCTTTAAGCTTCTTTAGTTTCGGGTTAATAACAACCTGGCAGTAGGCCTGGTTTGGATTTTTTTGGTAGTAGCGATGGTGGTGACTCTCTGCTTCGTAGAACGTATCGAGCGGTTTTACATCGGTAACGATGCGGCCGTCGTAGGCACCCTCATCGGTGAGCTTTTTGATGAACGCTTCAGCTTGTTGCTTTTGGTCGTCGGAGGTGTAAAAAATCACCGAACGGTACTGGGTGCCGACGTCGTTGCCCTGCTGGTTAGGGCTCGTCGGATCATGAACCGCAAAAAAGACGTCCAGCAAGTCCTGGTAGCTGATGCGCGTCGGGTCAAACGTAACCTGAACCACTTCGGCGTGGCCGGTATTGCCGCCGCAGACCTGATCGTAGTTAGGGTTCGGCATACTGCCGCCGGCATAACCGGGTTTAACATCAGTTACGCCGCGCAGTTCGCTCAACGTCGCTTCAGTGCACCAGAAGCACCCGCCGCCGAAGATTGCGGTTTGATTATTTGAGTCTATCATATACCATATAGTATATAAAAAAATCCCCCAAAAAGCTATTGGAGGACCAGTGGAGGGGCAGCCATTTAGGTAAAGGCCATTAAGCCTTTTGGCTGTCACCCTGCTTTAGGGAATGATTTTGTGGTAATTCTTGGCCACAGGACGGGCAACGTGGTGCTCTCTTTTTTTGCTCATGCCGAATTACCAACCATGTCGGTATGCCTAAGATTAGTAGTGACACGCCGACTTGTGTCCAGACTACCCAATTCAGGATAGGCTCTAAGCCTGACATTTTTATACCCTCACTTTCAAAGAGCTGTTTTAATTGTATCATAAAATAAGTAACCCGCGTAGCCGACCTTTCCACGAGCTCAAGGTGGTCCGATGAATAGGACGCAGAACCATAAAGGTTCTGCTACGCGCCGCCATAAAAAAATCCTCCAACTAGCTATCGGAGGATCAAAGAACGACGATCGTTATGGCAGAACTTTTGCCTTTTTAGTGTGCACAGTCTCATTGAGTAATGCCTTCTCGACGGAGGCGATGCCATTCGGGCAAGGTCTGCCCGCACGTTGGGCAACATGGCGCTGGTGGTCGTTTCGATTCTTCTGATAAATGCCAGATGACAAACCATAAGCCAGTGTTTGGGGCTAGTATGACCCCAAAACCTACCACTAAGGCTTGCCAATCATCTGGTGAACTAGGACCCTTCATGAGCACTCCCCCTAAGGCAATTACACTCAATATTCCAAGCGGTAGCGCCATACACCACATTATGGAACGTATAACCCCTTTATTGGATCCGTTGCTGCGGAGTTCATCCGACATTTGCTTATTACCTTCCTTTCAAAGAGCTGTTTTGAGTGTATCATAAAATAAGCAAACCGCATAGCCGACCCTTTTTACCCCGCCGAAATTATATGTAGGCGGGTATGGGTCGCCCGCTGAATAGGACGCAGAACCATAAAGGTTCTGCTACGCGCTGTCATAAATTTTTTTTTCCCCCAAAAAAAAAGCTATGGATCAATTGGAAATCAAAAAAACGGGGCCGAAGCCCCGTTTGGTAGTTTTATCGTTTGCTGAACTGCGGGGCCCGACGAGCTCTCTTCAAGCCCGGCTTCTTGCGTTCCTTTTTGCGCGGGTCGCGGGTCAGGTAGCCGAAGGGTTTCAAAATCGGTTTGAGGTTTTCGTCAAAAACCACCAGCGCCCTCGTGATGCCGTGGCGGGCCGCTTCGGCCTGACCGTGAGATCCCCCACCGTGAACCTTGATTGAGAAATCAAAGTCGGTGAGCTTACCGACCGCTTCGAGCGGCTGCTTGATGATTTGCTGGAGCGAGAAGGTCGGAAAGTAGACGGTGTAGTCCTTTTGGTTAACCGTAATATTGCCCTTGCCGTTTCTGAACAGGCGGGTGCGGGCAATGGCGTTTTTACGTCGGCCGACCGCGTAGAGGTAGGGGTGGCGGATGTGCTTTTTTTTCTCTCGCTTCTCGGCCGCGGTCGCTACGGCCACCACTGGTTCTTTTTCTTTTGGCGCTTTCTTCACCGGCGCCCTTTTTGTCGTTTTTTTGGTTGCTGTCGTCGGCATAATTAGTTGATGATGGTTAGCCGCTTAATCATCCGGCTGCGCAGCTTGTTTTTTGGCAGCATGTTCCAGACCGCGCGGCGCAGGACGTCGCCCGGGTTTTTGGCGATCACGTCTTTCATCTGGGTTCGTTTTAATCCACCCGGGTAGCCGGAGTGGTGGTAGTAGATTTTTTGTTCCCGTTTGTTGCCGGTAATTTTTAAATTTTTGGCGTTACGAACGACCACAAAGTCGCCCTGATCGAGGTGCGGCGTAAACGTCGGCCGGTGCTTGCCGCGCAGCAGGATGGCGATGCTCGACGCCAAGCGGCCCAGGACCTGGTTGGTCGCGTCAATCTGGTGGGCTTGACGCTGGAAGCCGGGTTTCGATTTTGGTTTTTGAACCTCGGTCGTCGCCGGTTTCTTGGATGCTGATTTTTTTTCCGCAGTCGTCGGCATAGGGGGAATGGCAAATCGCTAATCGCTTATTGCAAATGGCAAATCGAACCGGTGATTGGCGATATGCAATTTGCGATTAGCTTGTATATTTGTATCATTCGTATTGATTCACAGTTTCGCATCGGTATTTTAAACAAATTCAATCTGGGCAATATCTGCTCCATCTCCTTGACGTTGACCGATTTTGGTAATCCGGGTGTAGCCGCCGTGGCGGTCCTGGTAGCGCGGTCCGATCACCTCGAGCGCTTTGCTCACCGCTTTTTTGTGGTAGAGCACCGCCAAGAGCCGGCGGCGGGCGGTCAGATCATTTTTTTTGGCAATGGTAACCAGCCGTTCCGCCAGCGGCCGCAGCGCTTTGGCCTTAGCCGTGGTGGTCTTGATTTTTTCGTACAGTATCAAGCTGGTCGCCAGGTTACGCATCATCGCTTCACGCGGCGCCTTTTTTCGGTCTAAAATTTTTCCTCGCTTTTGGTGGCGCATATGAGGGAGCTTTTAGCCGTTAGCTTTTAGGAATTAGGAGTTAGCTTTTTTTAGCTTCCGAGTTGCCGAGACTTACCGTTTTCTAAAAAACTACAAGCTAAGAAGCTACTTCCTAAAAATCTAGCCGCTATCAGCTCAAAGCTGACATGTAACGCTTAGGATTTAGGATTTTTACACGCAACTCACCGTATGTTATGCAGCTGCTTGGCTCTCGTCGTTGGTTTCTGCCGGTTTTTCCGGTTCACTTTGCGCCGGTACCTCGGGCGCTTCTTCCGCTACGGCTTCGGCTTTCGCCGCTTTCTTGGTCCGGCTGGCCCGTTTCGGCTTGGCTTCTTTTTGCGTTTCGCTCTCGGCTTCGCCAACGGCAGTTTCGCCGGTCGTGGTTGCTTTAGCCTTCCGGGTTCTCTTTGGTTTTATCGGCTCATCTTCAACCTTATTCGCTTCGACGATGAAGTTAAAGTGATCCAGGAGGATCTGGGTGGCCTGGGTGAGCGCTTCTTGCGGCGTAATGTTGCCGTCGGTCTCAATCGTCAAAATGAGGTTTTCAAAGTTGGTCATCTGGCCGACCCGGACGTTCTCCACCCGGAAGCCGACGTTTCGGGCGGGCGTGAAAATCGCGTCAATCGGAATCATCCCAACCTCGAGGTTCTCTTTTTCTTGGACCTCGGTCGGGACGTAGCCGCGGCCCTGGCTGACGATCAGCTCCATCTTGAGCTCGGCGTTCTTGTCAGTTAAGGTCGCGATGACCATTTCGGGGTTGACGACCTCAACGTCGGCGCTCGGCTTGATATCTTTGCTGGTTACTTTTTTTTCGCCCTTCGCCTCGAGCTCAATGCGAACCGGTTCGGCGCTGTGGACCTTGAGGCGAAGCTGCTTGAGGTTCAGCGCGATTTGCACCACGTCTTCAAGGACGTGTGGAACGGCCGAGAATTCGTGGCTGACCCCCTTGATCTTAAACGCGGTCACCGCTGCGCCGGGCAGCGATGACAAAATGACGCGCCGCAGGGCGTTGCCGAGCGTCGTGCCGTAGCCCGGATGACAGGGCTGGATGCTGATGATGGCCTCATTCTCGTTGCGGCCTTTCTGAATCTCGATTTTAGAAGGGAGCGCCAATGGTTCCATAGATTTTAAAAAGCTCGCCTCGGGCGAGGTTAATTATTTTGAGTACACTTCAATGATGAGCTTGGGGTTGAAGCTCCGCTCCATCTCCGCCGCGGTTGGCTCGGCGACGACCCGCGCCTTGAGCGTTTGGCTGTCGAAATTAAGCCAGCCGGGAAGCTGAATTTTTTTGAGATTGTTCTCCGCCGGCTCAAACACCTTGGTTTTGAGCTTCTGGGGCTTGATGGTGATTTCGTCCTTGACTCGAACCTGGCAGGAAGGGATGTCAACTTTCTTGCCGTTGATTAAAAAGAAGCCATGGTTGACCAGCTGCCGGGCCTGGTTGCGGGTTTTGGCCAGCCCGAGCCGGTAGATGACGTTATCGAGACGCAGCTCCAAGAGGCGCTGGAGGTTTTCGCCGGAGTCGCCTTTTTTCTGGGTCGCCTTTTCGTAGTAGCCGCGGAACTGCCGTTCGGCGATGTTGTAGATGATTTTAGCTTTCTGCTTCTCGGCCAGCTGCAAACCGTACTCGGTGCGCCGGCCGCGACCCTTCGGGCCGTGGGCGCCAGGCGGGTAGTCGCGCTTGGTCAGGGCTGACTTCTCGTTGCCATAAATCCGAATGCCGAGCCGGCGGGACATCTTTCTAATTTTAGCGGTAGAACGCTTCATATATGAGGGAGCTTTTAGCTGTTAGCTTTTAGGGTCATAGAAGACTGCTTTGGTAGGTACCCTCTAACAGCTATCAGCTAAAAGCTGACAGGTAACGTTTAGGATTTAGAATTTTTACTTTCTATACCCGTCGCGGCTTCCGGGCCCGCGGGCCGTTGTGCGGAATCGGGGTGATGTCTTTAATGCCGCTAATCTGCATGCCGTTGGCGTTCAGCGCCCGGATGGCTGCCTCGCGGCCGCTGCCGACGCCTTTAACCAAGACGTTGACCTCTTTGAGGCCCCAAGGCTTCACTTTCTCAACCGCGTTCTTGACAATGATACCCGCGGCATACGGGGTTGATTTTTTCGGACCCTTGAAGCCGACCTGGCCGGCCGAACACTGGGTCAGCGCGTTGCCGTTTTTGTCGGTGAAGGTGATAATCGTGTTGTTGTAGGTGGCCTGGATGTAGGCGTTGCCGCTCGGCACCTGCTTGCGGGCAGCGCGCTTCTGCCGGCGCTTGGCGGCATCGCTCACCGGCGCGGCGGCAGCCGCGGGCTCGCTCACGGGTGACGTTTCGGGCGCGGCGATCGGTTGGACGTTCTCTGGAGCCATAGGTTAGGTCTTTTGACCGGCCGGTTTACGGCCCGAGCCCATCGTTCGCCGGACGTTGCCGCGAACCGTTCGGGTGTTGGTTTTCGTCCGCTGGCCGCGCAACGGCAGGTGCTTGGTGTGCCGGCTGCCGCGGTAGCTGTTAATCTCTTTAAGCCGTTTGATGTTGAGCAGTACCTCGCGTTTGAGCTCACCCTCAACCTTGTGACTCTTTTCGATAATTTCGCGCAGCGCGTTAACCTGCTGCTCGGAGAGGTCTTTAACCTTGACGTCGGGGCTGATCTGCGCCGTTTTTAAAATTTGGCTCGACAGGCTGTTGCCGATACCGAAAATGTAGGTCAAGCCGATCTCGACTCGCTTCTGGGGTGGTAGGTTGATGCCGGCAATTCTTGCCATAGTGTTAGCAAATAGCGAATCGCACATGGCGAATCGCGCCTCTAGTTACTCTGTTTCGATTAGTACTATGTGCCATAGGCGATTAGCGATAGGCGAAATTACCCCTGCCGCTGCTTGTGCTTGGGGTTGGTACAAATAACCAGCACCTTCTTGTTGCGGCGGATCACCTTGCAGTTCTTGCACATGGGTTTGACGGATGAACGTACTTTCATGGTTTTTGAATTTTCAGTAACGGTAAACAATGCGACCCTTGGTCAGATCGTAGGGCGTGATCTGGGCTTTAATCTTATCGCCGGGCAAGAGCTTAATCTTGTGCATCCGCATCTTGCCGGAGAGGTGAGCCAGAATTTCGTGGCCGTTCTCCAGCCGGACTCGGAAGCTGGCGGCGGGCAACAGCTCGCTTACCTCGCCGTCCATCTCGATGAACTCTTTGCTGGGCGGCACGTTTTTGTTTTGGGCCATACCCGGTAGTAGTCCCTCACCATTTTGGTCTTACACAGTAAGGTTGAGGGAAACGGTAATTATTGTTAGAGGGTTTGCCAAGCAGTAGTTTCTCCTACACTATCCTCAATAAGGTGAGGGATCACTACCGGGCATATCGTGGGAAAAAAATAAAATTCTAAGTAAGGTACCCTACTAGAATTTTATCTAGGAAGCAAAAAAGTTTTCCACAGATAGCTTAAAATAGCTTACGATATTAATTTACAAAAGTCAATATAAATACTACTAAATATTCTATTGATTGTCAAGGACGTTTGAAGAGAGTCTAAGAAAACGGCTGTCTTTAGTCTAAAATTGCTTTAATTCGGCGGACACCGGCTGAGCTCGCTTCCTCTTTAGTTAGCCGAAAATGACTTAACGAACCGATGGCTTCCACGTGCGGACCGCCGCAGATTTCCCGGCTGAATGGCTTGGCCGGGTCGCCGATCGTGTAGACTTTAACCCGCTGGCTGTACTTAGACTCAAAAACGCCCATGGCGCTCAACGTTCTCGCCTCGTCCAGACTCATCTCCTGCCAGCTGACCGGCAGGTTTCGCTCAATTTGCTCGTTGACGATCTCTTCTACGCGCTGCCGCTCTGCGTCGGTCAGCTTGTCGGGGTGGGAGAAGTCAAGCCGGAGCCGGTCGGCGGTAATGTTCGAGCCCCGCTGGAAGACGTGGTCGCCCAGCACCGTGCGCAGCGCCGCGAGCAGCAAATGGGTGGCGGTGTGGAGCCGGGTTGTCGCCTCGGAGTGGTCAGCCAAGCCGCCCTTGAACCGGCCGGCCGTGGCGGTTCGTGAAAGCGCTTGATGTTTAGTGAACTCACTTTCAAACATCTTTTTATCCACCGCTATCCCCCGCTCCTTCGCTAGCTCGTCGGTCATTTCCAGGGGGAAACCGAAGGTTGAAAATAAGATAAATGCTTCTTCGCCGGTAATTTTTTTATCCCAATCTTTGTATTTTTCCATACGCGGAGTTAAATCAGTAGTTGCTGACCCTGGTGAAGCCATTGGTATGCTGAATGGAGGTATTTTTTTCTTTTTTCTTTTAAGGATATTTTCAAATTCTTTAAGACCATTTTCAAGCGTTTCTCCAAATCGTTCTTCCTCTTGAACCAACTGTTCAATAATAAAGTCCTTATTTTTTTGCAGTTCAGGATACTCAGTATGCATGAGTTTAATCACTGCCTCGGCGATGACGTGAGTAAATGGTTTAGTGATACCGATCAGCTTGCCATGGCGGATTGCCCGGCGAATGAGCCGCCGCAGGACGTACCCGCGGTCGAGATTCGAGGGAGCAATCCCCTGCTCATCACCCAGTATAAAGGTCGCAGCTCGCAGATGGTCAGCGATGATTCGAGTTGATCGAACATCCGGTTTAGTCGCGAGCTTGGCGATCGCCGTAAGCAGTGGTTCAAACGCATCGGTTGCGTACACGTTGTCCTGGCCATTCAGCATTGCCGTGGTGCGCTCGACGCCCATGCCGGTGTCAACGTTCTTCTGCTTGAGCTCCTCATACCGGCCATCGGCAGTCTTATTGTACTGCATGAACACGTCATTCCAAAATTCCATCCATTGCTTGTCGCCCGGGTCGAATTTTTTTGGCGCCGCTCCTTTTCCGGTCCAGTAGTACATCTCGGTGTCCGGTCCGCACGGGCCGGTTTGGCCGGCCGGTCCCCACCAATTTTCCTCGCGGTCCAAAAACGCAATGCGTCCTTTGGGTACGCCCAGGGACTGCCAGATCCGCGCCGATTCTTCGTCTTTAGGAATGTTGTTTTTTGGTTCACCCTTAAAGCAGGAGACGGCTAATTTTTCCAGCGGAATTTTCAGCACCTGGGTTAAAAATTCAAAGCTCCACTCAATCGCTTCTTTTTTAAAGTAATCGCCCAGCGACCAGTTACCGAGCATCTCAAAAAAAGTCAGGTGGGAGTTATCGCCGACGTCGTCAATATCAGCGGTCCGGATGCATTTCTGAACGTCAGCCAGCCGCCGGCCAGCGGGGTGCTGCTCGCCCAGGAGGTAGGGCACCAGCGGGTGCATGCCGGCAGTGGTAAAGAGCACGGTCGGGTCGTTCTCCGGAATCAAAGAAGCCGACGCGATGACGCTGTGGCCCTGCTTTCGGAAGAATTCCAAGTACTTTTTTTTGAGTTCGGTGGTAGTAATCATCCCCTCTATCTTAGTATAAAAAGCGCATTTAAGCAAGAAAAAGCACCGCTACATATTCGGTGCGCTGTTTGGGAACCCCCCCTCTCTCTCAACCTCCCGCCAGAGGCGGACAGGCTCTCCCACCAAGGGGAGAGGAGCTCTAGGTATGTCGCCTCAAAAAAGACCCCTCTCCCCTGGTGGGAGAGGGAACCTCGGTCAATCCATGCAGGTGAGGGGGGGAAAAACGTACTATGGTGTGACCCGCTCGACCACTCCCCCGCCCAGTACCTGTTTGCCTCGGTAGAAAACAACTGACTGGCCAACGGTTGCGGCGCGCTGCGGTTTGGCAAAATTAACCGTCAGCGTGCCGTCACCGCCGCGGCTGACTGTGACGCGCTGGTCCGGCTGGCGGTAGCGAATCTTGGCGTGGCAGCGCAGCGGCAGTTTTGGCATTTCGTGGACCCAGGTGAGGTCGCCGGCTTCAAGCGTTGACGCGAGGAGCGCTTCGCTGTCGGCCCGGCTGACGATGATCGTATTGGTTTGGTGATTTTTAGCGACAACGTAGTACGGCTGCCCGGCGCCGCCGATCTTAAGTCCCTGGCGCTGGCCGATGGTGTAGAACGCCGTGCCCTCGTGCTCGCCAACGATCTTGCCAGCCGTGTCAACAATGTTGCCCCACTTGATCGGAATTCTGGTTTGGAGAAAATCGCGCAGCTTGACCGCGCCCAAGAAGCAGATGCCCTGGCTGTCCTTTTTATCCCAGTTGGGCAGGCGGTACTTCTTGGCCAGCTGGCGGACGCGGGGCTTAGTCAGCCCGCCAATCGGAAAGAGCGTCTGGCGAAGCTGCGGCTGGGTCAGGGTGTAGAGGAAGTAGGACTGGTCCTTATGTGCGTCTTTAGCCTTGCGTAGCTGGTACGTATCCCCCTGCTTTTTAATTTGCGCGTAATGGCCAGTGGCGATGAAGTCGGCGTCGAGCTGTTTTGCTTTTTGTAAAAATAAATTGAACTTAATCTCGCGGTTACACCTCACGTCGGGGTTGGGCGTCCGGCCCTGCTCGTACTCTCGGAAAAAGTACTCGATGACCCGCGCTCGGTACTCGGCTTCGAAGTTGAAGGTTCGCAGCGGAATGCCGAGCCGGTCGCAGACGCGTCTCGCGTCAAAGGCGTCCTGCTCCCACGGGCACATGTGCAGACCCGCCAGCCGCTCGGTCCAGGTCACGAAAAAAGCGCCGACGCAGTCAAAGCCTTGGTCTTTGAGCAGGGCGGCGGCGACCGACGAATCAACGCCGCCGGACATTGCGATGAGCACCTTGTTTTTTTTCAGTTCCATCGGTGTAGTAGCATCATAGCGCAGAAGCGTAGCCTTGCAAACCCCGCACCTTTTTTTCAAAATTGCGGGGTGAAGTCCACAGCCGCCCCTTGACAAAAGTTGCTGGCGGTACTATTCTGTATGTAGCTAAAGATACCTAATAATTAAGTTCTGGTTATCTTTTTTTGTTGCGGCGACCTTGATTGCCGCAGCTTTCGACCGGAACTCATAAGGAGAAAAACACATGTTTTTCGACGACGAAGAGAAGAAGGAAGAGAAGGATGATGAGATGACGACTACTCCTGACGAGGAAGAGACGGGCGCTGAAGAGGGTGCAGAGGCCACCGAAGAAGAGGAAGAGCCAAGCGAAGAGTCAGGCATGTAATACCGTTTAGATGAATAACCCCGCACCTTTTTTCAAAAGGTGCGGGGTTTTCGTTACCACTAAAAATCGCCAGCCTTAGCCGGCGATTTTCATTATCGGGAGTAGCGTGCTAGCTAATGACTACCTTGCCGTTCGAAACGTTGACGGTCAGCCGAGAGCCGGGGCTGACGGTGCCCTCGATGATGCGCAGCGCCAGCTCGTCGAGCACGTGGTGCTGGATCAGCCGCCGCAGCGGCCGGGCGCCGTAGACCGGGTCAAACCCTTTAGTCGCCAGGAATGTTTTGAGCTTGTCGGTGAAGGTCAGGCTGATGTCTTTCTCTTTGAGCCGGGCGGTAACCAGCTCGAGCTGACGCAGGACGATCTGGACGATCTGGGCCGGCCCCAGGGCGTGGAAAATGATAATCTCGTCCAGCCGGTTCAAAAACTCCGGCTTGAACGTCCGCCGCAAAATTTCGGTGATGCGGCTCTCCATTTCTTTTTCATCAACGGTTTCGCGCTGCTTCTGGTCGGTGAAGCCGATGGTGTACTCCTTGATTACATCCCCGCCCAGGTTCGAGGTCATGATGATGACGGTGTTCTTGAAGTTGACGACGCGTCCCTTGGCGTCGGTCAGCCGGCCGTCGTCGAGGATCTGGAGCAGGATGTTAAAGACGTCCGGGTGGGCTTTCTCAATCTCGTCAAAGAGGACGATGGCGTAGGGCCGGCGGCGGATGATTCCGGTCAGCTGGCCGCCCTCTTCGAAGCCGACGTAGCCCGGCGGCTAGCCGATCATCTTGGAAACGCTGTGTTTCTCCATGTACTCGGACATATCAACGCGCACCAGCGCCCGCTCGTCGCTGAACATTGATTCGGCCAGGGCCTTGGCGGTTTCGGTTTTACCCACGCCGGTCGGGCCCAAAAAGATGAAGGAGCCGATCGGCCGGCTGGCCTCGGCGATGCCGGCCCGCGAGCGCCGCACCGCGTTGGCGATCGCCCGCAGCGCCTCGTCCTGGCCGACCACGCGCCGGCGCAATTCGTCTTCGAGGTTCGCCAGCTTTTTGGTTTCACTCTCAAGCATCTTGGTCACCGGGATGCCGGTCCAGCGCGAGACGACCGCGGCGATGTCGTGCTCGGTCACCTCTTCCTTGAGCATCCGCTTGTCTTTCTGGACATTGGCCAGCTTTTTAGCGGCCGCCTTGCTGCGTTTCTCCAGCTCCGGAATCCGGCCGTACTTAATCTCCGCCACCTTCTCCAGCTCGGCATCACGTTCCGCTCTATCAGCCTCCATCTTCAGCTGCTCGATCTGGTGCTGGCAGGCCTGGATTTCGTTGATGAGCTTTTTCTCGTTCTGCCAGTGGATCTCGATCTGGTTGCTCTGCTCGCGCAGGTCGGCCAGCTGCCGCTCGAGGTTGCGCAGCCGTTTCTTGGCCGCGGCGTCCGATTCTTTTTTCAGCGCTTCGCGTTCAATCTCCAGCTGGGTGATTTTTCGTTTCAGGCTGTCGAGCTCGTCGGGCATCGAGTCAATCTCCATCCGCAGGGCCGAGGTCGCTTCGTCAATCAGGTCAATCGCCTTATCGGGCAGGAAGCGGTCGGTGATGTAGCGGGCCGAAAGCTTGGCTGCGGCGACCAGGGCGCTGTCGGTAATCCGGACGCCGTGGTGGACCTCGTACTTTTCTTTAATGCCGCGCAGGATCGCGATGGTGTCGTCGACACCCGGCTCGCCGACGTAGACCGGCTGGAACCGACGCTCGAGGGCGGCGTCTTTCTCGAGGTACTTCTGGTACTCTTTCAGGGTGGTCGCGCCGATGGCGTGGAGCGTGCCGCGGGCCAGGGCCGGTTTGAGGATGTTAGCCGCGTCAACCGCCCCTTCCGCGCCGCCCGCGCCGACGACCAAATGCAGCTCGTCGATAAAGAGGATAATCGAGCCGGCTGCTGCTTCGATTTCTTTGAGCACCGCTTTGAGCCGGTCTTCAAACTCGCCCCGAAACTTAGTGCCGGCCACCAAAGCGCCGATGTCGAGGCTGATGATGGATTTATTTTTTAAACTTTCAGGTACGTCGCCAGAGGTAATCCGTCGGGCGAGGCCTTCGGCGATGGCGGTTTTGCCGGTGCCCGGTTCGCCGATTAAGACGGGGTTGTTCTTAGTCCGGCGCGACAGTACCTGCATCACCCGCCGGATCTCGGTGTCGCGGCCGACGATCGGGTCGAGCTTGCCTTGCCGGGCCTGCTCGGTGAGGTCAACGCCGTACTTTGATAGCGACTGGTACTTGCTCTCCGGGTCGGGGTCGGTGATGCGCTGGGTGCCCCGGATGTCGCGCAGGATCGTCAGGATCGCGTCGTAGTCAACGCCGGCCCGCTTGAGGATCTCGGCTACCGGCGACTTTACCTCAACGATCGCGAGCAGCAGGTGCTCGGTGCTGATGTACTCGTCGGTGAGCTTCTTCGCTTCTTTCTCGGCCTGCATCAGCACCTTTTGAAAGGTTTGGTCAATTTGCTGCTGGGCCAGGCCGCCGCCGCTGACCTGCGGTACCTTGGCCAGTTCAGCGTCGAGCTGTCGTTGGAGCGCGCCGAGGTCAACTTCAAGCTTCTTTAAGACTGACCGCACGACGCCGTCCTCTTGCTCAATAAGTGCCACGAGGAGGTGGCTGACGGTCAAATACTGCTGGCTGCGTTCGGCCGCCAGCTCAAGCGCGGCTTGGAGCGCGTTTTGGGCTTTGAGGGTTAGTTTTTGGGGATTCATAGAAATAAAATCAAAAATCAAAATGCAAAAATCAAAATTTTTGAGTCCCGATTCCGTCGGGACATTTTTTAATATAATTAGGGTCAACTACAAACAACAAGCGGGGTAGATTGGAGCCTCTGCTCCAATCGCTGCCGCCGAGAGCAGAGGCTCTCGGCTACCCTTACCCTTGGTTTAACTATTAGCACTCAACAATAGAGAGTGCCAATTTAGTATAGCCAGAAAAAAAAGGGCTGTCAACCCCGTTAATTAATTTGAAGTTAGGACTTAGAACTTTAGTTGACTCTGGTATTGTTTTGGTATAAGATACGGGCGCCAGCATCAAAGATTGGAGGAAGGGAAAATGCCAAATATTGCGGTACGGTTTCAGTTTGAGGGGCACACCTATGTGCTGCCTCCGGGCAAACGCTATGCTCATTTATCTGACAGTAGAATACTGCAGGTGGACAACGACGGCAAAGTCTCTATTTACTACAGCAGACCTGATGAATCAGAGGTCGCTGATCTGACGGCCGAAGACCAATAAGGAGGGTCTATACCGTGAGTGAGCTTGCCGACATGATTCGGCGTAATATGGTAGCGATGGGCGAGGAAGAGAAAGAGGCCTGCATCCATTGCGGAACAGAATGGTACCGTATCCATTATCGCGATGGAGTGTGCCATCAGTGCCAGCAGTTGGGCCGGCCAGGCAGAACGGAACTCGCGGCCAGGAGGCGTACCTTCCGCCGCACGCTGGCATTCGGCGCCTTGGTCATTGGCTCCTTAATTCTTCGCATGGCTCTTCGTTAATTACCATCAGGATCATGGTGAGCGCTGTGAGGACATTATCCCCGGCGCTCTATTTTTTTTTATTTTTAACATTCAAAGAAGGTTAATCCTCAAACGGCTCGTAGCTCACTCCCCCATCGTTGAGCTTGTCCAGGTCGTCGTTGGTTTGGCCAGTGACTGACCACTTTTCGTAGAGTGTTTCGGGCAGCTCTTTGATAAACTGCGAGGTCTGGTTCAAGGTGCCGCTGTGGGTCGCGGCCATCGGGTAGGTCAGGTAGAGCTCGCGTTGGGCGCGGGTGGCGGCGACGTAGAACAGCCGCCGTTCCTCTTCGAGCTCGGCGGGTTTTTCGAACACCTTGGCGTGCGGGAACTGGCCGTCGACCAGGCCGATGATGAACACCACCCGCCACTCGAGGCCCTTGGCCTGGTGGATGGTTGAGACTGTCACTGCCTCGTCAGCGCCCTCCTGGTAGCCGGCGACGCTCTCGCAGCGAAAACCCTCGGACAGGGCGACGTCGGCCAGAAACGTTTCCAGGGCGGTGTAGCCCGCGGCAAAGTCAACCAGCTGCTTCAGGTCATCGAGCCGGTCGGCTGCGTTCTCGAAGTTGGCCACGACGTAGCTGTGGTAGCCCGAGTTCAGTACCTGCTGGATCAAGGCTGAAACGTTAGCCGTCCCAATGTCGGCGAGCTTGGTCAGCAAGGTGGTGACTTCGCGCCAGCCGTTTCGGCCAACTTTTGCCGCGGCGTCGGATCGGACCATCGCGGTCAGCGTTGATAAGTCGCGCACGGCCTGCCAGATTCGCCCGGCGGTTACTGTGCCGATGCCGCTCTGCAGCCGCAGCAGCCGCAGCCACGAGAGCTCGTCGTGGGGGTTGTGGAGCAGCTTCAGGTGGCTGACGATGTCTTTAATGTGGGCCTGCTCAAAAAACCGTAAGCCGCCGCGCATCTCGTAAGGGATGTTGCGCTTGTTCAACTCGAGCTCAAGCTCCAGCGACTGAAAATGGGCCCGGACCAGGACGGCGACATCGTTTAAGCTCACGTCGCGGTCCTGCTGGAGCTCAATGATCCGCTGGCAGACGAACTCGGCCTGCTGGTAGGCGTCCACGAGCGGCACGACATTGGGCAGCGAGCCGGCCGGCTTGGTGGTTTTGAGCGTCTTTTCAAACTGGTGGCGGTTATGGCGGATTGACTGGTTGGCGAGGTTCAAGATTTCCGGCGTCGAGCGGTAGTTCGTTTCGAGCTTCTGGGTCTGGCAATCGGGGAAAACTTTGGGAAACGCCAGGATGTTACTCACGTCGGCGCCGCGAAACGAGTAGATGCTCTGCGAGTCGTCGCCGACCACCAGGACGTTTCGCCGCCCGCCCGCCAGGTGGCTGATGATCCGGTTCTGGAGGTAGTTGGTGTCCTGGTACTCGTCAACCAGGATGTAGGAGAACTGGGCCTGGAGCTTGGTACGGGTCGTGGCGTCGGTGGTCAGGAGCTTGTCCCAGAGGGCGAGCAGGTCGTCAAAGTCCAGGGCGTTGGCTTGCCGCTTCTTTTCGCGGTAGGCCGCGGCAATGGTTTCAATCTTTTCAATGTCCTGGGGTTCGAGGTAAGAAAACCGTTCAGCCACGACCGTTCCCACCGGCTTGCCGATGTTGGTGCTCAAGCTGATGATTTTGTGAACCACGTCGGCCTTGGGAAAGTAGCGGCTCTGGTCGAGGTTGAGCTCGGCGACGCAGGCCTTGGTCAGGCTCCGGGCGTCTTCCTGGTCGAGGATGGTGAAGTTCGGCTTGATGCCGATCTTTTTGCCGTAGCTGCGCAGCAGACGGTTGCCGATGTGGTGAAAGGTGCCGCCCCACAGCCCGGTGGGCCGCGCTTTGAGCAGCGCCTCGACCCGGTTGAGCATCTCCTTGGCGGCTTTGTTGGTAAACGTAACGAGCAAAATCCGGTTTGGTTTGACCCCGCGTTCGAGCAGGTACGCCACCCGGTAGACCAGGGTCCTTGTTTTGCCCGAGCCGGCGCCGGCCAGCACCAGGCACGGCCCTTCGGCGCCGGTAACCACGGCCAGCTGCTCGGCATTGAGCTCCCGCTGGTAGTCAATTTTAAAAGAGGCTTTGTCGGCCGGTTCGGTTGTTTTGAGCGTGTAGCGTTTCATAAATGGGTAATACGAATGATGCGAATTCGTTAATCGCCAATCGCAAATGGCAAATCGAAAGCACGATAAGCGATATGCAATTTGCGATTTGCCACTCGCATCCATGCATAGACTGGTATCGGTGGGTTATCTCATGGTACCTCAATTTACCCAAAAAAGAAAAAACCACGGTTTTCCTTCCGTGGTATTCACCGGGCCTTGTTACGGGTGACTTAGTTAAAGAGTTAAACTATGGTCGCTTCAGACCTGCCAAGGCGAAGATGGCGACGGCGAGCGCCACCGCGCCGAACATGGTGATGATGATGATTTCGGCCATGAGTTTTTTCCTCCTCTGGGTGTAATGAACGTCGCACATTTGTTGCTAGTGTACTACAGCGGCTGGCTACCGTCAACCCAGCCGTTCGTGAGCGGCCGGGTCAACTACGGGGTAAACACGTGGGTGAGTTCAAGGCCGACGCCGGCGAGAAAAAGGATGATCAGCAGCGCCAGTAAATAACCGGGCAGCCGCAACGAGTAGGCCGGCGTCCGGCGACTGGTTTTGGCCTTGAGGTAGATCGCCATGATGACGACGAGGTCAATGCCCAGGGCACCGGCGCCGACAAAGCCGATGATGCCGATGAAATCCTTGAGCCCCGCGAGGTAGAGCAGGTAGGCCGGCAGGCAGGCCAAGACCGCCGAGAGCAGCGCCGGCAGCTTGCGGTCGTACTGGAATTCTTTCTTGAGGGTGATGCCGAGGGTTAGAAATGAGGTGAAGGTAGTGAGGATGCCAAAGACGAAACCCAGCCGCAGGCCGCCGTTACCCAGCGCCGCGTTGAGCCCGGCCAGCGCTTCGGGTGTGGTGGCGCTGCCGGTAACGCCGTAGACGGTAACGATAAAAATCAGGTAGCTGATGATCGGGATGATCGAGCCGACGATGATCATATTTTTCAGCGAACGCTCCCGGCCCTTCAAAATTTCTCGCATCTCCGGGATCACCGAGGTGCCGGCCAGCGAGAAGAGAATCACGCCGTAGGGCAGAAAGAAGTTGCTCGGGTTCAGCTGGGCGGTGGTGAAGTGGTTAGGTTCGAGGTACGGCAGCGCTTTGGCCAGCAGCACGGCCTGGACGAAAAAAAATATCCCCAGGCTGAAGAACTCCGTTTTACTCACCGGGCCGGAGCCAAAGTAGATCATGAGAAACCCCAGGCTAAAAAAAACGCTCGAGTAGAGCAGGGGGGATCCGCCGAGGTACGGCTGGAGCAGGTTGGTCAGAAACTCACCGCCGACCACCAGGTAGGCCAGGAGCGCGCCGGTCAGGCCGACGATCGTCGAGAGGTACGAGAGCGCTTCGAGCAGCGGCGACTTGAGGTAGAGGCGGTTGTAGCCGGGCAAGCGATGCTTGCCGGGGGTGCGCAGGACGATCTCGCCGTAGATCAGGTGGATCAGGGTCATCACCGCCCCGAGGACCAGAAAATAAAAAATCATCGGCAGGAAACCGACCTTCGCCGTCACGTACGGCAGGCCGAACAGCCCGACACCGATGATCGTCCCGCAGAACGTTGAGAGCGCTAGTAGCTTTTGGTACATGTGGATAGTATAGCAAAAAAAAGGGCCAGAGCCCAATAAGAGGAAATCAAAAATCAAAAACCAAAAATAAAAGCTAAGGTATCCCGCTGATGCGGGATTTTTAAATAAACTGTCCCCGCCTTCCGGTATCTCTTAGATGATGCAGAAAGGTGGGGACACCTAAATTTTGCATTTTGATTTTTAATTTTTGATTTTTTACCGTCCAACCCCGACGTACCTGAAGCCCAGCGCCGTGAGCTCGGCCGGGTTTAACGCGTTGCGGCCGTCAAAGATCAGCGGGGTCGCCATCTGGGCTTTAATCTTCTTGAAGTCGAGGGTCTTAAACTCCTCCCACTCGGTGCAGAGGACGAGCGCCTGGCTGCCTTTGGCGACCTGGTAGGGGTCATGGCAGTACTCGACGTCGGTAAACAGCTGTTTGACTTTACCCATCGCCTGCGGGTCGTAGACCTTGAGGCGGGCGCCGTCGGCTTTGAGCTTTTCAATAATCTTTAACGCCGGCGCGTTACGGATGTCGTCGGTATTGGGCTTAAACGACAGTCCCAGCACGCCGATGGTTTTGCCGTCGATCACCCAGAGCTCTTGCTCGAGGCGGCTGACAAACCGCCGCCAGGCCCGGTCGTTGATTTGCTCGATCGCCCGGACGAACGCCGGATCGATGCCGGCGGTTTCCAGCGTTTTTTTAAAGGCGGCGATGTCTTTGGGAAAGCAGCTGCCGCCAAACCCGATGCCCGGGCTTAAAAACTGCCGGCCAATCCGCGGGTCAATGCCGATGGCTTCCAGCACCTCGCGGCTGTCGGCTTGGGAGTGCTCGCAGAGTTCGGCGATGAGATTGGCGAAGGAAATCTTGGCTGCCAGAAAGGTGTTCGCCCCATGCTTAATCAGCTCGGCGCTCCGGACTGAAACGATCTTCACCGGCGCATGGATTTTTTCGATCAGCGGCCGGTAGAGCTCGAGCATCACCCGCTTGCCTCGCTCGCTGTCGGCGCCGATGACGATTCGGTCCGGCTCAAAGGTGTCGTGCAGGGCGCTGCCCTCGCGTAAAAATTCAGGATTTGAAACCACGTCGAAGGTGGTGTGCTCGGTTTTGTAGCGCTCGATTGTTTCCCGCACCTTCTCGGCGGTTGTCACCGGCACCGTGCTCTTGTCGACGATCACCTTGTAGCCGCCGTTGAGCGCCTTAGCCGTTTCCCGGGCCACCTGCTCGACGTACTTGAGGTCGGCAGTGCCGTCGGCCTTGGGCGGCGTGTTGACGCAGATGAAGATGACGTCCGACTGCCGGACCGCCGGCACGATTTCCGCGCTAAAGGTCAGCCGGCCGGCCTCGGCATTCTTGGCAATCAGGGCTTCGATACCCGGCTCAAAGATCGGCGCGCGGTGCTGCTGCAGCAGGGCCAGCTTAGCCGGGTCGTTATCAACGCAAACAACCTGGTGACCGAGGTCAGCCAGGCATACTCCCGTGGTTAGTCCGACGTAGCCGGTGCCGATGATTGCTACCTTCATAGTGGTGTGGTTAGGTTTTTATTCTACTACAACAGCCGCCGTCCGGTCAATTGTCCGCCTTAGGTATCGGACTGCAGTTCAAAACAAAAAACCGTCCCAAAAAGCGCAGGACAGTTTCTCGCAAACTATTTTTCGGCGTGGGTCAAATTGATTTCGCTCAACAGGACGTTTTCGACAAAGATACCCCGCGGGTACAAAATTCGTTCCAGCTCTTTACGGGCGTCAATTTCGACCTCGTCACGTCGGTTGGCGTTGATTTCGTCGAAGGTGTACTTGGCGGCAATCAGCCGGATGCGGCTCTGGATGGTCGGCCGTATTATCTTTTCGACGAACTGCTCGCCGATGCTTTGCCAAATTTCGGGAATCTGCTCGGCGTCGAGGCGCAGGAGGATCGTGCCTTCGACGGCAATCTTTTTACTTTCCTTAGTTGAGGCGGTAATCGGCTGGTCGCCGAGCAGCTGCGGCTTGTTGACGTCGAATTTTTTGCTGATGTTGTACTCCAGCGTCTGGGTGTTAAACAGCGTCGCCTTTTGCCAGAACGGAATCTTCAAGTGCAGCCCCGGCTTGTAAATTTTTTTCAGCACTCCCCGGCCCAGGTCATAGACGCAGGCGACGTAGCCCGGCGGCACGTGGATGAAAAATCCTTTCAGCACGTCGTCGACGACGAATGAGTACATTAACTTGTCGATGCCTTCGGCCATAGTCAGAATTGAAATTATGAAACGTTAGGCTGTTTCTGCGGTTTCTTGAGGCCTTTTTTAATCAGTGCCGTAACCATAGATATTATAGTCGAAAAAAGCAGCGACGTCAAAATAAAGAGCGACTTCACCGAGGGCAGCCAGGCCAGGACGAGGAACGTCATGGCGGGGAAGAGCAGGGCGAACAGCTCCTCCTGGCGGGTCGGTTTTACCTTTTCCTCCCACTGGCCGATGAGAATTTCGGCAAAAACGTAGCCGGCGACGATGGCGGCCAGGAAATAATTGCGCTGGCCGACGTCGAACCAAAAAAATTGAGTGTTGATAAAGTCGGGCCGGGGCATCCACGAGTACAGCAGGGGGATTTTTTCCTGGGTGTTGATCCCGCCGATGAACACCTGGTAGAGGAGGACCAGGACGAGGCCCTGGACGCCGAGAACCACCGCCTTGGCCCAGGGACGGACCTTGTTGCGTTTCAGGTACCGCCGGATGAAGTGTCGCTGCTTGACCGGGTCGTTCTGAAAATCGCGCTGAATCTCTCGCACCGCCTGTTCGAGTCCCTCGCCGATGATCTTGCCCCGCTCAACCAGGATGGTGAACGGCAGCAGCAGCAGCCGCAGCAGGATGGTGAGGATAATCACCGCCACGCCGAGGTTGTAAGAAGAATAACTTGAGTAGAGCCAGATGAGAAAATTGTAGAGCGGGATGTAGAGGTACTGGTTCCACAGCACGATAAATATTTCCATACCCAGTAGTGAAACTTCGATTAATTATTGGGTGAATGTCTCTTTTATGAGAGTAAACGCGACCTTTTTTTAACCCACTACAAAGTGGTTTAGGATAACTGATCGTAATTTCCCAATCGAAGTTCTACTACTGGGCATATCCAGTAGTGAAGCTTTGATGAATGATTGGGTGAACGTTTTTTCAGTAAGGTTTAGGTTTTGTCGACTACGCTCCGGAGCAAACCTCGGGGACCAGGATTCGAACCTGGATTGACGGGACCAAAACCCGCTGTCCTGCCCTTAGACGATCCCCGAGGTTTGGTCCGGGGCCTGCGCCAGCCGCTGTCGCCTGATAGCCTACCTTACCCCATGACTACCTCCCCTGTCAATCGCGTTTACACCTTGAGGTACCGGCGGATCGCGACGAAGCTGCTGACGGCGTTGAGCAGGATGATGCCGAGGAACTCGATGCCGAAAATTTGCCAGAAGTGCTGACGAAAGTAGGCGGCCAGGCTGACGTCTGCCGTCAGGAAAAAAGCGTTCAGGGGCGGCTGCATCACCTTGAGGAGGGGGAACATAATGGCGACGGCGAACACCGTGGCGACGATGCCGTACCAGATGCCGCTGAACAAAAACGGGCTGCGGATGAACCAGTTTGCGGCGCCGACCAGCTTCATGATGCCGATTTCTTGCCGGTGGGTGTAGATGGCGACCCGAATGGTGTTAAAGACAATCAGGGTCGCGATAAAGATGAAGACCGCGGCGGTCAGGATGCCGATTCGGTTGATGGTGTCTGAGATGTTTTTGAGCTTGCTGATGTACGCCGCGTGGTCTTCAAAGTTTTTGTCCAAAATGAGCTCATTGTACTTTGAGTTGTCGAGCACCGAGAGGATCTCGGGGTAGTCATCAAGACTTTTGGCTTGAATGATGAGCGTTGCGCCCAGCGGGTTTTGGTCGAGCGCTTCGAGCGACTCGATGATGGCGGTATTCTGCTGGTGGCGCTCGCGGAACGCTTGCAGGGCCGTCTGTTGGGAAATGTAGGTGATGTCGTCCACCTGGGCCAGCGAGGCGAGGTAGGTTTTGACCTCCAGCACCTGCGGCTCGGTGACGGTCTGCTTGAAGTAGACGCTGACGTCAATTTTTTCCTGAACCAGCGAAACCGCAGTGTCGGTGATGACATTCAAGACGACGAGAAAATTGATCGACACGAGCGCCAGGACGATAATGGTGATCGTCACAATCGAGAGCCAGATGTTACGCCAAAAGCTCTGCCAGGAAAAGATAATCAGTTGGTACCAGGAAGCGAGGCTCATACCCCGTAGTGATCCCTCACCTTGCTTATTTCAAGGTAAGGGGTAGTTACTAATAATACATGATTACATCGTTCCATGTAGTAATGCTTGCTTACATAAGGTGAGGGGCTACTACGGGGCATAGGGGTTAGATGATGTACTTACCGATTTTTTGGTCGGAGATGATCTGCCCGTCGCCGAGGGCAATCACTCGTTTGTTGACGTAGTTGACGACCTCCCGGTCGTGGCTGACCAGAAGCACGGTGGTGCCGAACTCGTTGATCTTGAGCAGGAGGTCGATGATCTCGCGGGTGTTGAATGAATCGAGGTTACCGGTTGGTTCATCGGCGATCAGGATCTTCGGCCGGTGGACGAGCGACCGGGCGATCGCCACCCGTTGCTGCTCGCCGCCGGAGAGCTGGAGCGGGTAGCGGTTTTCCTTGCCCGATAGGTTAACGATCTTGAGCACCTGGGGCACGATCTCTTGGATACGGGACCGCTTAGCCCCGCAAACCTGGAGCGCGAAAGCAATGTTTTCGAATACCGTCTTCTTGGTCAGGAGCTTAAAATCCTGAAACACCACGCCGATCTGGCGGCGCAGGATCGGGATCTCGTTTGAACGAATGCCGGTGATATCCCAGCCGCCGACGATGATCCGTCCCTCGGTCGGCTTCTCTTCGGCAATCAGCAGCTTCACCAGCGTGGTTTTGCCGGTGCCGCTGCGGCCGACGATCGAGACAAACTCCTTGGGTTTGATGTGGAGGTTGATGCCTTTAACCGCGGTCGTGTTGGGCGGGTAGAGTTTGGTGATGTTTTTAAAGATAATCATCGCTTGCTAATTTACATTTCTTGGGTTATAGTAGTGTAGAGATGATTACAAAATTCTTCCTGCTGCAATGTTAGATTTTCGGCTGCAACTTCGTCAAACGGGCGCAAAAAAGCTCTCACCGCACCGCTAGTGCGCCTCGATCCTTTTTGCTGGTTTTCCTCGTTTCGCCGGAAAATCTAACATTTCGCCACGAAATAATTTTGTAACCATCTCAATGTTATTTTTTCTGCGGGAGTAGCTCAGCTGGTAGAGCGTCTGCTTCCCAAGCAGAAGGTCGCGGGTTCGAGTCCCGTTTCCCGCTTTTTGCCAATCGCTTATCGCACATGGCAAATCGTGCAAACGATACGCGATAGGCAATTCGCGATTTGCGACAAGCCAACTTGCCAACGTAGCTCAGCTTCCGCCAAGGGCGGACCCGCCACGGCCTGAGCCCATGTAGCTCAATGGCAGAGCAATCGCTTCGTAAGCGATAGGTTGTCGGTTCAACTCCGGCCATGGGCTTTGGCGATGGCGGGCAGGTAAGGGAAAGGTCGTGAGTTCTGCGCCACATTAATTATTTTTGAAAAAAGCGCATCCGCCCCTGGCGGGGATTCTCACCGTTGGCTTTTTTGATGAGCTGCTGTTCCCGTAGTGCTTCAATTTGAATTTCATCCTCACAGGTTTACCAGCTGCCAAATGGCGGCTGTTTGTTTCATTTGCTCCAGGTACTCGTCCAGGCTTATGGTTCGCAGTAAAATGTGCCGGGCCCGCATCTGGGTAACGGTGCCAGCCTCATCAGTCAATTTTTCTTCGAGCTTAATGATGTGGTAGCCGAATTCGGTTTTAACCAGGTCGCTGACCTGGCCCGGCTCCAGCGTCTTGGCGGCGGCTTCAAACATCGGCACCATCTGGCCGGGCGCGAAGTAGCCCAGGTCTCCGCCCTGAACCGCGGTGACGTCTTCACTGTACTCGGCGGCCAGGTCGGCAAAATCACGGCCGCTGGTTCGAACCAGGTTCTGCACCTGCTCGGCGCGCTGGCGAACTTCAGGATTGATTCGCTCGTCGAGGGTAAGCGCCAGCTTCAGTTTGTTTTTAAGCAGCACGGATCGCAAGATAGTTTTTTGGAAATCAGCAATCGTCCAGCCGTAGAGCTTCTGGAGCTGCTCGACCAGCGCCTGTTCGCCGCCGATCTCCTCGGTCAACGCCGCGGTGTTCTGGGCAATCTCTTGGTCGGTGACGGTGAGGTTGTAGCGGGTTGCCAGCTCATCGAGCAGTACTTGCTCAACCATCCGATTTAAAATGTGCTGCCGGGTTTGCGCAAGCGTCGGGATTTCGAGCTCGGGGTTCTGGTCCTTTTCCAGGAGGTAAAACTGGTGCAGGGTCGTCACCTGCTGCTGCCACTCGCGGTACGGCAGCGGCCGGTAGTCGACGATTACTACCGGGTACGGAATGATGCTGGTGACTGCCGCCGCCCAGCCGGCCTGCCACTTGAACTGGTACAGGAGTAACCCGAAAACCGCTACTACGAGCACCAGCCCGGCCATCATTCCTCCGGCTACCAGGCTGACGGTTCGACGCCACCCGCCCTTTTTTCTGCTCGCTCGTTTCGGTTTTTCAACTGCCGGACGTTCAGCGCGCTGAACCAGAGGTGCCTGGGGTGATTTTGTGGCAACATCAGCTCGGGTTGCTTTAGCGGGTGGCTCGATTGGTTTTGGCGGTTTTGGAACCTGCGCCGGCTTTTGGTGCGGCTTGGGCGCGGTGGTTTTCTCCAGCCAGCGTAAAACCGCTTCGCGGAGCCGCCGGGTTTCTTCCGGCGAGGTTTCCCCGGACTGCTGGTTCTCTGGCGGTTGGTTGGGATTGGTTTGAGCCATACTTACTTTTTGGCGAAGAAGTACCGCCACCAGCGCCCGGGGTTCGAGGTCGCTGGCGAGCTCGTTGGGGTACTGGCGTTCGCTGCTTCGGCTATCGGGTTGGCTCCGGTGTCCGGGACGATGACCGCCCGCTCTCCGGGTTTTCGTAACCCGAGATCGGTCCGGGCCTTTTCCTCGAGGTACGCGGGTGAGTTCAGGTACTTAATGAGCTCGGCCAGCCGGGTGTTGTCTTGTTCAAGCTGGTTAATATCAGTCTCTAAGCTGCTGATCTCACGGTTGATAGCCCGGTTGCCGCTGCGGCTGCGGATAAAGTTAGCGGAAAAGAGCAGCAACAACAACAAACCTGCCAGCAAGATGGCCTTGCTGCCCAACTTTCTTTGGATTGTTGAACGCAATGATTCGTTGGCCATTGGCTGTACCGTTTCATTATACCATTAATGTTCGACCGCCGCAAAAGCGAAGGGAAACGAACCGAACCGCGCAAAATGCAAAGCGCAAAACAGGTTATGCTTTGCGCTCTGCATTTACGCGTTAGACGTTTAGCGCTTTATTTAACGCCAATTGATTACCGGGGTTGGCGTTTTTGAAGTCTGCATGACGGCCCGGTCGGTTTTTTGACCGGCGAGCGTCACATCAAGGGTGGCTGATGCAGCATCAACCGACCACCAGCTCGGGTAGGCCAGCAGGTATATCCTAACCGAATCCTCGGTAAGGTTGCTCATTGGCCCGAGGTCGCAGCGGAGCTCCAGGAAGACCCTCGATCGGGGGTTAATGGTGATTCTCGGATTCAAGTTAAAGTAAATCCGGTTGAGGTGGTGCTGCTCGTCGGCGTCGTTCGTGCTGTCGTTCGTCAGCGGGATCGAACGCGCCGGCGCAACCGCGCTCTTCTGTGGGTATTTAGAGAGCGTGCAGCGGTTAAAAAACTGCTCACCAAAGGTAGTAGTAATCAGCCCCTCCATCCGCTTAAAGTTGAAGTCCATGGTAAAACCCTGAACCACGGCGGAGGCGGCGGGATCGAGGTTCTCAAACATGAGCTGGGCCATAAAAACATCCCGCACCCCGGCGGCCAGGTCGCTGAATACGACGGTTGACGCCGGGTAGTTCATGATGTTTCCCCTGACCAGGGGATTAACGATGATGATCCTTCTTTGGCCATTTCCCGGTAACGATCGACCGGTGACCTTATCTAATACCGGTACATATACACCGGTGGCGGCGTCAACGGCGGTAACCCGGAGCTCGTACTCGCCGCGGCTGGCGACGAAGTTAGCCGGTATCCGCCAGCTCTTCGACACGTACCCCCCGACCGGCCCGATGAAACCGAGGTCGGTTGAGGCGCCCGTGATTGGATCGCGTAAGCTGAAGCCAATGTACCGGGCGGTGAAATGAGTAATCTGAAGGCCGAACTTCAGGGGCGTACCGGTCAGGAAACCGGTTTTCTTTTCAACGTCCAAGGGTGGGGTAAAAAAAAGTCGGGGATAATTTATCGAAATAACGCTCTTACTGTTTGTGTCGACGATGATCTGCACCTGGTCATTGACGGATCTTAAAGCCGGCGCTGTCGGCAGGTGGATCGCGTTGGCGTTCGCCAGCTGGACGGTAACTCCACCATAGACATTGGCGGCAATGTTGCAGCGCAGTGATACCGTGCGGACGGTTTGGCCGGTGAGTACCAGATTACCAGCCGTCGGCAGGGAGATCTGGGACAGTTTGAGGTCAACGGGTTGCGAGATTGGCCGGTTGGCTTCGTCGAACAGCTGGCAGTGCGTAAAATTATTCGGTGACAGCTTGCTGGTAACCGAGACACTTGGGGTAACAGCGTCAATCTGTTCTGGCTGGCTAAGGTTACTGGGCTGGAGAACCAACCGGGCCAGCTCAATGCCTGTCCCGCCCGCCCGAACCACCGTGGCAGCCGGCGTCTGGATTTTTACGCTGATTTGCGGCCGTAGCGGCGCGTACACGAGTCTTTTATTGGTCGTGAGCAGCGTTTGATCAAAGTCGCCGATGTATCGCCACCAATTGATCAGCGGCTTGCCGTTATACGTCAGCTGGTTATCCTCGCCGGGAAAATTTTGCATCCACCACCGGTAGTAGGCGAGGTCCGGGGAGTCGGTGGGATTGACGATGCCAGTATCGGCGCAACTCCAGTTAGCGCAGCTGATTCGCTCCGCCTGGGCCGGAGCGGTGATCGGCTGGTCCGGGTTCCAGCGCTGGCAGTCGGAAAAGACGCCGTCGTTCCGAGGCCGGTAGTCGTACTCCGACTCTCCGTTCGGCGGCGTGTGGAGGTTGCCGCAGCCAAAAATTGTATTCGTATCAGCCGAGGGTTTGAACAGCTTGAAACCAACCGCATCCTGATTGTGCCAGACAATGATTTTCAGGTCATAGCGCTGGCCGTCGGGTCGGGCGAGCCAGTAACGGCGATTGGCGGTTGAGATCAGCTGACCGGTTGTACCGGTATATAGTGGGTCTGAATCATTGACCGGTCCGGTGTATGTTGGTAACCCCGCTAGCGACGAAACGGTAATGTATCCATTGAGGTTTTTCGGATCAGCCGGGCTCGACGCGCGGGTTACGACCAAGCCGCCCCCCTCCGCTGTCACGGTCAGTGCCGGTTTGTTGGGTGAAACCGAGAATTCTCCACTCACCGTAATGTGACCAAATGGCAGCGACCAATTTTCGTAGAGTGTTTTATCAACCCACCTGAAGGTTACTTCGAGCTGGTGGCCGTAGTCGTGGAGAATGTTGCCCGCACCGGCAGTAAGATTCAGGTTCAGCACCACGTAGCTCTTCTGGCAGGTCGGCAAGTCATCAACATGACCCGAGTTGCTGACGTCGCCAAACGAGTCATAGTTCCAGTACCCCATGACGCTCCGGCCCATTGACATGTTAGACTCGACCGGCCCGATCTCGTACCCGGCGGCCGGGCCGATTTCGGCTTTCCGATGCCAGCTCCAGATCCAGACCTGCTTGACGTAGCCGCTGTCTACCAGTTTGCAGATGTCAATATCATTGTTGCTGCCGAGCGTATCACGGCTGTACCGTTTTTTCAGGAGGTCGGTTAAGATGTACCGGTAGTCCAAATTGTAGGTTTCATCGGCGCTCACGGCGGGGGTCCCGTCGCCATGCTGGTATCCGGGCGCGTCGGTGTTTTGCCCGGGCGCGTCAGTGCTTTTAAAAATAAAGTTCATGGTGTTCATGATACTGAACTTTAAGGATTTCGGGGCAAGCGAATTGCTATAACCGCGGAAACTGGAGTTTTCCGACAGGAGCTGCACCGCCTGGTTTTGCGCCTGGACGTTCCGGCTCCGGACGACGCTGATACTCTCGGTACTGCCGGTCAGCCGGGGGTCAAGGTAGCCAGGCCTGGCCGGGTCCTCGGGGTAAAAACCGAGCACCAGTACCGGTACCGGCATGGCCAGCGCTTTGGCAACCGGCTGTTTGGTAACCGCAATTAAAATGGCGAGTAAAACGCCGACGGTCAGGATCGTTGATCCAACCAAAATGATGGCAATTACCTTCGCCAGTGAAACAACTTGCGATTCGGTACGCGTTTTGGTAGCCTGCATTATTCGATTCCCCATATGTTTAAAAAGCGGCTACAAAGCCGCGTTTATATTGCTAAACGTTTTTTTGATGGAAGAATGGTTGCCTTATCACAAGATGATCTTATCGCCATAGCTAATCACATTTTGGTTCATTTTGTTTTTATCCATTGATGATCTTGGAGCTTTTTGGCTCTATTAAGAGCCCGCTGTGATTAGTATAGCACATCTAACATAAATTGTCGCAACTCTGCCCTCCTCATGATGCATCGCTCGCGTCATCGTCGATGATTTTTTTAAATTGCTCTTCACCAAGTCCAGCTTTAATCTTTTTGACCAGCTCGATGAGCTCCTGGGCCGACAGCTTGGTGGTGTCGAGCCGGTCGTGGAGCGTTTCCGACCGCAGCTTGAGAATGAGCTGCTGGATTTTCTGCGGCTGGCTGACGTTCAGCGCCTCAATGCGCGTCTTTTGATCGTCTAAGACTAGGTAGACGTTCCCGACCCGGCTGATGGTTTGGCCTAAGCCCCGGACGCGGTAGAAGACGTCCTGGATTTTTTCGAGCGGCACCTCGGAGACGGTTTTGTTGAATAACTTCTGCTGGTCAACGTCAATAATCCGTTTGGTGGTAATCGTCAGCGTCCGGTAGTACCAGACGATGAACGCGCGCACCAGCCAGAGGGTTCCGGCCGTCACCATCGCAGCAAAGATGATGATGCCGACGGTGCCTTGGGCAAAGAGCGGAAAGAGCATAAAAAAGACGGCAATGATGATGAGCGTCGGCAGCATGGCTGCTCTGACGAGCTGCAGCGGGCTCTGGCGAACCATGAGCACCAGCTGTTCGCCGGGAGTAAGGGTGAGGAGGCGAGATGGTTTCATAACCTTGAAAGCTTATAGCTTTGAGCTGGTAGCTGTTAGATTTTTAGGAAGTAGCTTCTTAGCTTGTAGCTTTTTAGTGCGAGGCGTAACTCCTAAGAAGCTATAAGCTAAGAAGCTAAAAAGCTAATTCCCCATTCTTTTTTTAGTAATAAAATAGTGCTTCGTCAGCTCAATCGCCAGCAGGTTAAGGCTGGCCAACCCCAGCACGATCAGCCATTCGGTCGGGCCCAGAGCGACGGTATCGAGCAGCCGCTGGAGGTGCGGTTCGTAGACGGCCAGCAGCTGGAGCAGCACGCCGACCGCGACGCCGACGAGCAGAAATTTATTGGTCAAAGGGTTCATGGTCAGGACTGAATGGCGCAGGCTGCGGCAGGAGAAGACGTAGAGCAATGAATCAATCGCCAGGATGGTGAAGAGCATGGTCCGCAGGCTGGTAAGGTCGTAGTTGCTGAACTGGTGGAGGAGCCAGAAGAAGCCGAGCAGCAGGATGTTGGTGACGATGCCGATGATGGCAATGACGGTTTTTACCTCGCGGTTCAGGATCGG
>MHIL01000026.1:14498-18562 GCA_001817495.1 Candidatus Buchananbacteria bacterium RIFCSPHIGHO2_02_FULL_56_16 | reverse complement strand
ATCCAGAGAATTTGCGCCGGCAGGATCGGCATCGGCAGTTTGAGCAGCAGGGCGCCGGTAATTAAGATAATTTCCGAGAACGAGTCGCTCAAGAGGTAGAGCACCACTTTCCTGATGTTTTCAAAGATGACCCGGCCGCGCTCGACCGCCGTGACGATCGTTTTAAAGTTATCATCGAGCAGAATAATGTCGGCGGTTTCCTTGGCCACGTCGGTGCCGGAGCCCAGCGCCAGGCCGACGTCCGCCGCTTTGAGCGCCGGAGCGTCGTTGACGCCGTCGCCGGTCATCGCCACCACCTCCCCTCGCTGCTGCCAGGCGTTGATGATCCGCAGCTTGTGGCGCGGTTCGACGCGGGCGTAGACGTCAATCTCGGCGACGCGCGCCTGGAGCTCTTCGTCGCTCAAAGCATCGAGATCCGCGCCCTCGATGACGTTGTGCGCGGTTATGGCCAGGCCAAGCTCGGCCACGATCGCTTCGGCCGTTAACCGGTGGTCGCCGGTAACGATGATCGGCCGAATGCCGGCCTGCCGCGTCAGGCGAAACATCTCTTTCGCCTCGGGCCGGAGCGGATCCTTGAGCGCGGCGAAACCAACTACCGTCGCGCCTTCGAGCACCGTCAGGTCGTCGGTAAACGTAACGTTGGCGCTCACCTGCCGGTAGCTAAACGCCAGCAACCGCAGCCCCTGGCCGGTGAGCTGCTCATACTGGCGCTTGAGCCCGGCCCGCCGGGAGGCGGTCAGCGGCTCGCGCTGGCCGTCAATGCGGATGAACCGGGCGTGGCGCAGCAGTTTTTCCGGCGCCCCCTTGATATAGATGACGTTTCGTTTGGCATCGAGACGATTCCACGTCGCCATCCATTTCCGCTCGGAGTTAAAGGTAATTTCCCCGAGCCGGGGCTGGAGCCGTTCCAGCGCGAGCCGGGTAATGCCGGCCCGCAGCCCCGCAGCCGCCAGCGCCGCTTCGGTCGGGTCGCCGATGATCCGTAAATCTTCGAGCTGCTCCTCGGGGTTTTCAATCGTCGCGTTGCTGCACAGCAGCGAGATTTTGGTAATCAGCTCGTGGTCTTTGAGCCGGCCGCCTCCGTCGGGCGCCCAGCGGTAGTCGGACCCGTGATTGAGCGAAACGTGTTCCCGGTAGGTGATGAGCCGCTCAACCTCCATCCGGCCTTCGGTCAGCGTACCGGTTTTGTCGGTACAGATAATCGAAACGCTGCCGAGGGTTTCGGTCGCGATGAGCCGTCTGACCAGCGCCCGCTCTTTGAGGATCGCGCGCATGCCGATGGCGAGGATGACGGTGATGGCGATCAGCAGCCCTTCCGGAATCGCCGAAACCGCTACCGCGGCGGCAAGCAGCAGCATGCTCTCGTGAGCTTCGGCGCCGACGGCGATGATCGGCCGCCCCTGCCAGCCGCCCAGGATCACGATCAGACCGGTGATGCCGACGATGAGCATGGTTAAGGCTTTGCTCAGGCTCGTAATCTGGCGCTGGAGCGGCGTCGGCTCTTCTTTCGTTTCGCTAATCAAACGGGAAATCTGGCCGATTTCGGTTTTAGTACCGGTCGTGCAGACCACTACCGTGGCCCGGCCGGAAGCAACCACCGTGCCGCTGTAGACCATGTTTTCTCGGTCAGCCAGCGCCGTGCCTCGCGGCAGCTCCGCGGCCGTTTTACGCGAGGGGGCGGACTCGCCGGTGAGCGCCGCTTCGATCACCGTGAGGTTATCGGCGTCGAGCAGCCGGCCGTCGGCCGTAATCTTATCGCCGGCGCGCAGCAGCACCACGTCGCCAGGCACGAGCGCTGTACTGTTGACGCTGACCTCCCGGCCATCCCGCAGAACCTTGGCCCGAAAGGTAACCAGAGTCTTAAGGTGCATCATCGCCCGGTTTGCCTTGGCCTCTTGGTAGTACCCCAGCACGACGTTGACGATGACCGCCGCCGCGATGATCAGCATGTCGGGCCAGTCGAGCAGTACGGCCGAAATGACCGCAGCCGCCAGCAGGACGTAGACCAGCGGACTTTTGAACTGGGCGATGAGAATGGCGGAGCGGCCCGGTGGTTTTTCTTTGGGCAGGGCGTTCTGGCCGAACTTCTTGCGCCGCTCCTCGACTTGGGCAACGCTCAAACCCGCCTTTTGCGTTTTGAGTTTTTTTAAAACCTTCGGGAGCAGTTCGGCGTGCCAGCGTACGTCGTCCATGGGAACATAGTTAGACGTGAAAAACGTTCTTTATTATACCAAAAAAACAAAAAGTCCGCCATGAAATGACGAACTTTTGAATGTTAGTTTTAGATGAGCTTTAGTACATGCCACCACTGCTCGACGTATTCAGCCCGGCGGTTTTGGTACGTGAGGTAGTAGGCGTGCTCCCAGACGTCGAGGCCGATAATCGGCGTGTGGTTTTGGAGGTAGGGCGAGTCTTGGTTGGCGGTGGCGTAGACGAGGAGCTGGCCGGCTTTGTCTTCGGCCAGCCAGGCCCAGCCGCTGCCGAACTGGCCGACCGCGGCGGCGGTAAATTTTGTTTTAAACTCATCAACCGAACCAAACGTCTGGGTGATCCGGCCGACCAAGGCCTCGTCAACCGATTTTTTTGGCCCCATAATGTTCCAGAACAGGGCGTGGTTCAAATAACCGCCGCCGTGGTTACGGAACGTCTTCTGGTCCTCGTCGCTCAGGCCGATGGTCGGGAGCTCGGCCATAATCGTTTCCAGCTTTTGAACCTCGAGCTTGGGGTACTTCTCGAGGACGGCGTTCATCTTGTCGGTATAGGCCTGGTGGTGCTTGGCGTGATGGATTTCCATGGTTCGGGCATCGATGAAGGGCTCGAGCGCGTCATAGGCGTAGTCGAGCTTGGGCAGGTCGTACCTCATAGGTTTTGCATTATGAATGAGTAATGAATCGTAGGCAGCGCTAGCGGTGGAGCTGCGGCGGCAGGTCGTGGTAGGACTCGGTGGCCGCTTCCCTGACAATGCCGTTGAGCGCGAAGCGAATCAGCGCGAGCACCACGCCGAACAGCAAAGCCCACCAGAAGCTCGCCACGGCAAATCCCGGCACGATTGCGTCGGCAAGCATGATGAGCAGCGCGTTAATCACCAGCGTCAGCAGGCCGAGGCTGAGGATGTTGAGCGGCAGCGTCAGAATAATGAGCACCGGCCGGAGCAGGGTGTTGATCAGACCGAGGACCAGCGCGGTGACGAGCGTGGCCGCGAACCCGGTCACGGTAACGCCGGGCAGCAGGTAAGCGGCGATGAATATTGCCAGCGAGTAGACCAGCCAGCGGACCAGTATCATCATAGGTTTGAACGTTAGGTTTTAAATTCCGGCCGTAGCCGGAAGTTGATTAGTTTGTCGAGCTCATGGAACCGCCGCCGCTTTTCCTCGTGGGACACATCGTCGGTGAGCGTCTTTGCCGCCGCCGTGCCGGTTCGGGGCGAGTAGCAGGCGATGAACGCCCGGTCGAACCCGACGGCCCGGGCGAGCTCGATGGTGTGCTGGAACGCTTGAAGGGTTTCGCCGGAAAAACCGACGATGATGTCGGTGGTGAAGCTAACGCCCCCGACGTGCTGGCGGATTTTTTGCACCAGGGCCTGGTACTCCTTGGCCGTGTACCAGCGGTTCATCCGCCGCAGTACCCGGTCGTCGCCGGACTGGACCGGCAGGTGGATCGTGCGGCTGACGTTAGGGTGACCGGCGATTACGGCAATAAGCTCGTCGGAAAAGTCCCAGGGGTTCGACGAGATGAATGAGATTTTCTCAAGGTCAGAAATCCGGGCGACGCGCTCGAGCAGTTGGGGAAACAGCGTCGGAATCCGGTAGCGGCCGAGGTGCTTGACCATCACCGGCGTAACCGCCGTGCCGTCGGCGAGCCTGTAGCTTTTGGTCTCGTTAACCAAGTCGGCGCCGTAGGAGTTGACGTTTTGGCCAACCAGCGTCAGCTCGCGGTAGCCAGTACCCGCCAGGTGTTCCGCCTCGCTGATGATGTCCTCAAACGTCCGCGAGCGTTCCCGGCCGCGCGAGAACGGCACGATACAAAAGGTACAGAAGTTATTGCAGCCGTTTGAGATCGGCACC
>MHIL01000026.1:0-14473 GCA_001817495.1 Candidatus Buchananbacteria bacterium RIFCSPHIGHO2_02_FULL_56_16 | reverse complement strand
CCGCAGCGTACTCGAAACCGACCTCTTCAATCGGCAGGAACTCGTCCACCTGGGGCAGGCGCCGGTGGAGGGCCTTGAGCCGTTCGCCGCTGGGTTCGCGCAGCGCCGCGCCGACCAGGCAGCCGGTAACGACGATTTTAAAGTTCGGGTTTTTCGTCTTGAGGGGCTTCAGGTTCTCAACCAGGCCGTAGACCCGATCTTCGGCCTGCTGGCGGACGACGCAGGTGTTGATGATCGCCACGTCGGCGTCTTCGAAGCTCGCCGCCGGCGTAAAGCCGCGCGACTGGTAGAAGCCGGCGATCCGTTCCGAATCAGCTTCGTTTTGCTGGCAGCCGAACGTTTGGATAAAGTACTTCATCGCGATACAAATTCGCTCATCGCCAATCGCCAATGGCAAATCGAAAGAACGATAAGCGATATGCAATTTCGCGATTTGCCATTAGTTATTATTTCGGGTAGATCTTCTTGCCGTTTTGATCCCGGATAATGATTGCGTCAACCGGGCAGCTCTTGGCGCCGGCCAGGATCGTTTCGAGCTCATCTTCATCAATGGTTTGGGGAATCACCGCTTTCGCTTCCTCGTCGAGGGCGTAGGAGAGCGGCGCCAGCGCGGCGCAGGTCGCGGCGCCGATGCACAGCTCGCGGTCAACTTCCACGGTCCAGCCGTTCTTGAGCTTGACCGGCCCGGAGGGCTTAGCGGCGTTTTTGAGTATTAATTCTTCCATTGTAATACTAGTTTACTTATCGCAAATAGTATATTGAAAATCGCAAATTGTGCATTGCCTCATTGGCTCGATTTGCCATTTGCGATATGCTATTCGCATCGGTTACACGTCTTCGCTGCGGATGATGCGTCGGGGAATCTTTCGGACAATCTCGAACGCTTCGGTGATGCTGTCGGTGATCGTCCAGAGTCGGACCTTCTCTTTAGACAGCGTTTCGTACTTCTCGACGGCGGTCTTTTCCAGGAAGCGCTGGAGCGAGTTCCAGTAGGTTTTTCCGTAGAGCACGATCGGCATCTTCTGCTCAATTTTTTTGGTGGCGACCAGGGTGCTGATTTCAAAAAATTCGTCGAGGGTACCGAAGCCGCCGGGAAAGTAGACATAGGCCTGGGCGATGTGGGCGAGGATCAGCTTGCGGACGAAAAAGTAGTGAAAGCCGATCCGCTCGTTGAGGTAGGGGTTTTGCCGCTCCTGGGTTCTGAGGTAGATGTTGATGCCGACCGAGCGTCCGCCGGCGTCGTACGCCCCGCGGTTGGCGGCTTCCATAATGCCCGGGCCGCCGCCGGTCACCACCGTGATGCCCTCTTCGGCCAGCATCCGGCCGAGCTCCATCGCCTGGCGGTAGAGCGGGTCGCCGTTGCGGATCTGGGCTGAACCAAAGATGCTGACCACCCGGTCGCGGTCGAACCGTTCGAGAAACTTGAAGCCGGCCTGCATCTCGGCGTGCATCCGGCTCAAGCGGGCTTGGTACTCCTGGCGGTGGTAGTCGCGTCGGCGTTTTTCGATTTGTTTGATCATACTACACGTTAAGTTTTTTGTTTCGGTTTACCCACCACTCGTCGTCTTTATCGCTGAACCACCAGTGGTCCGAGTCGGTGGTAACAATTTTTTCGGCCAGCTCCTTAGCCACCTCGGTCTGCAGCCGCTTCATCGCCGAGGCGATCCAGACCCCGGCCTTGGTGTTGCCGGTATCGAGCTCTTCTTTGAGCGACAGAATCCACTCGAGCTGGTCGGCATCTTTGGCAAGCTGAGCTTCCGTTGATTGGCGCAGCTCGTACTCCTCGATGACGGTTCTAATATCGCGGCCGAACGGCAATTTTTTTTCCAGGTCGATCAAAACTTCGTCCGGGTGAGCCTGGGCGTACTTTTGGTGGACGTAGTTGAGGTCAGACGTGCGGGCTTCCGGTAGATCGTGGAACAAACACATCTCGATCACTTTGGTTTGGTCGACATTCGGTTCGAGCCGCGCCAGCACGTAGCCGATGAAGACCACCCGGTTGATGTGCTCGGCGACGCTCTGCTTGCCGCTGCCCAGAAAATGAAAACCGCTGCGCGGCGTCTTGGAGAGGATGCCGGTCTCGAACAGGAAATCAACAACGTGGTTGAGGTTGGTGCTGTCAATCATGGTTCCAGTATACCCTCGGCTGGCCTCAGACGCAACTAAGAAATAAGACGTAAGTCGAGATAGAGTCAAGCTAGAGTAAGTAAGTGAGACTGCTTCGTCGCTCTCCTTGGATGGGTACGGGGTCGCTCCTCGCCATGACAAGGTAGCGTCATGGCAGCAGCTGCTCCTGGTACGGCTTGATGGCGTCGAAGAAGCGCTGCTTGTTCTCTTCTTTGATCGGCGTACCGGGCGGCAGGACCTCGAGCAGCGGGTTAATCTTGACGCCGTTTTTTACCATCTCGTAGTGGAGGTGCGGCCCGGTCGACAGGCCGGTCGAGCCGACGTAGCCGATGGTCCGACCCTGGCTGACTTTCTGGCCAACCTTGACGATGATCTTTGACTGGTGGGCGTAGTTGGTGCTGTAGGTGCCGTTGTGGCGGATGCTGGTCAGCCGGCCGTAGCCCTGGCTGCTCCAGCCGGCGAAGGTAACCGTGCCGTCGCCGACGGCGCGAATCGGCGTACCGGCCGCCGCGGCGTAGTCAATCGCCCGGTGACCGGTGCTGATGTTGAAGGCCTGGATGTAGCGCCGGCCGGTCGTGAAGCCCGAGGAGATGTACCGGTAGGCCACCGGCGCTTTGAGGAAGAGCTTCTGGACCGAGTTGCCGTTCTCATCAAAGTAGCCGGTGTTCTCGTCGGACTCGGCGAAGTAGTAGGCCTGGTTGACCGTGCCGGCGTTCCGGTAGACGCCGCCGAGGACGGTGCCCGGCATCACGTACTGGCCGTCGCGGTAGCGCTCCTCGTAGATAAACGTGAAGGTGTCGCCGACCCGCGGGTCGAGGGCGAAGTCAACGCTCCACTGGAAGGCGTCGGCCGCGGCGATGATCGCCCGCTCGTCGATGCCCTGTTTGAGCGCCGCGTCGTACATCGAAGTTTCAATCGTCCCCGAAATGGTTTTTATCTTGACCTCGTAGTCAATCGGCTTACGCTCGGCGACCCAGGTCGTTATCCCCGCGTCGTCACGGTGCCTGGTGACGGAGAGATCCGCTTCGCTGCTGATTTGGTAGACCAGCTGCGTGAACTCGTCGGTGGCGATATCAAAGTGAAGCTGGAGCGTCCGGCCGACCCGGATCGAGCTTAAGTCATAGACCTCGCTCGAGGCCTCCAGGATTGCCTGGGTAATAGTTGAATCGATTTCCGCTTCCGCCATCAAGTTGCCGAAGGTGGAATTTTCGACGATCGGAATCTCAACCATCCGGTCAGTCGGCCTTGGTTCGGCTGCCTGGTCAGGCGCGGCCGGGGTTTGGCTGGAAGATACGACGTTGCTGCGCCAAAGCGCGGCAGTACCGAGCAGCCCGACGATGAGGATTACAATGGCGAGTTTCGCTTTCATGGTGTGGGCAGGGTTAGTGCGTTAACGTGGCCAGGTCTTCGAGCACCTGCCCGGCGTGAACCAACGGTTTGACCGGCTCGTAAATTTTTGCAATTCGACCGTCGGGGTCAATCAGAAATGAAGTACGGACCGTGCCATCGTACGTCCGGCCCATCATCTTTTTTTTGCGCCAGACGCCATACGCGTTGACGATTTTTTTGTCGGCGTCGGCGAGCAAGGGAAAGGTCAGGCGGTACTTTCGGCTGAACTTTTCGTGGCTGCCGACTGAATCAACGCTGACGCCGAGCACAGCCAGGTCCAGCTTTTTAAAATTTGGCAAGCTATCCCGCAAGCTGCAGGCTTCGGTCGTGCAGCCGGGCGTGTCGTCTTTGGGATAGAAGTAGAGTAAGAGCCATTGGCCGCGGTAGTCGGCGAGCGTATGGATGATGTCGCTTTGGTCGGGAGCGCTGAACGCCGGCGCCTTGTTATTTACTAGTAATTTCATGTTTTGAATCAATGTTTAATGCTCTGATTTCGAATGTTTAAAACATTCAGTCATTCGAAATTGAATCAAAATTTGAAATTAAAAATTCATTAGAGCCCCGTAAAACTCTCAACCGTGATTTGACTAAGGCTGACGCTTTCCCGGCGCAGCAGTAGAACCATCGCCCGGACGAACTCGGGTGAACCGACCGCGTAGTAGCGCGGCGCTCGGAGGTCGTCGAAGTGACGGCGAAGCATCGGGGCGTCAATGCGTCCCCGCTCGCCGGTCCACGGCTCGTCGTCGGCGAGCTTGGTGATCGTGGGCACGTAGGTCAGGTTTGTGCCGGTTAGGTTTTGAAATAGTTGGTCAAAGGCGATGCCGTTACCGTTCGCGTTGGAATAAAAAAGCCAGAAGCTACCCGTCCGTTTTTTCGCCGCCGCGTGTACCAGCATGCTTCGTACCGGGGCGATACCGACGCCGCCGGCCAAAAAGACAACCTCGCGGTCATCATCGGCCAGGAGGAACTTGCCCCGCGGCTCGCTCACCGCGACGCTTGAGCCGAGTGGGCACCCGGCGAGGTGGCGCTTGTAGGCCGAAACGCCGTTCGCCAGGTAAAACATGAGTTCGGGCTCGGCTGGAGCCGAGGCGATTGACATCCAGCGCCAGTTCTCGCTGCTCGTGGCCGGCAGATTGGGCAAGATGAGCTTAGTGAACTGCCCGGCGGTGAATTGGAACCGGTCGGGCTTTTCCGCGGTAATGATGGTCGTGTCGCTGCCGATGGTTGTGCGATTTTTTAGCTCTATCGGATACATGCTCATACAGTATAGCGGATGGCCGGCCGCAGGGCTAGTCAGCGGCCGGGTCTTCTTGCTTCATGGTGTAGAGCGGCAGCAGCGCGCACTTGCGGCGGACCGGCGAGAGCTCGATTTTGAGTTGCTTAATCAGCGTTTCGCTCTTCATCCGCCTGACCTGGTCCAAAGTTTTACCCTTAATCATTTCGGAAAAAATTGACGCGGCCGCCTGCGTCAACGCGCAGCCGCTCCCCTGCCAGGCGATGGCCGTAATCTTCTGGCGCCGGTCGAACTTGACGCTGATTTCCAGCGCGTCGCCGCAAAAATAATTCCGCCCCCGAAACGTCTGGCCGGGGTGTTTGAGTCGGCCATAATTCTGCGGGGCGCGGCAGTGCCGCATTACCGGATGTGGGTAGAGCGTTGCCATGCTAGGATGATTTGTTTAAGCGCGGTGATGAAGCGATCAACGTCGCGCCGGTTGTTGTAAACCGAAAAGCTGATCCGGGCGGTGGCTGCAACGCCCAGGCGCTGGTGGAGCGGCCTCGCGCAGTGGTGGCCGGCGCGAATGGCGACGTTGGAACGGTCGAGCCAGGTGGCGAGGTCGTGGGCGTGAATGCCCTGAACGTTGAAGCTGATCAGCGGGCCGCGGTCGCCGTTTCGGCTCCCCTTAGGGCGACCCCGAGCGGAGCCGAGGTGGTCGCCGGTCGGTCCGTAGACGGTTACCGCCGGCAGGGCGGCGAGCCGCCGGTAGGCGTAACGGGTCAGCTGTTGTTCGTAACGTCTGATTCGGCCCATGCCAAGCTCGGTGAGGTAGTCGACTGCCGCGCCCAAGGCCGCCACCTGGGCCAGCGGTTGAGTCCCGGCTTCGAACCGGTGCGGCGCGGGTTTGAACGTGGCGTGGCGTTGAGTGACGTCAACCACCATATCGCCGCCGCTCTGGTACGGCCGCATTTCAGAATACCGTTTCTGGTCAACGTAAAGGATTCCAATGCCGGTCGGCCCCAAGAGCTTGTGGCCGGAAAACGCCAGGAAGTCTGGTTTGAGCCTTCTGACGTTAAGGAGCAGGTGGGGCGCGCTCTGGGCGGCGTCAACGAGTACCGCGGCGCCGTGGCGGTGGGCTTGCTTGATGATTTTTTCCAGAGGGTTAATGGTGCCCAGCACGTTTGAAATATGGGTAATCGCCAGGAGCCGTACTCCACGGAACAGTTGATCTGGTTGTTCATCGGTGAGCGCTCCCCGCTGGTCAATCGGCCAGAAGCGCAGGCTGAGCTTTTTTTCTTTCGCCAGCAGCTGCCACGGCACGATGTTCGAGTGGTGCTCCATCCGGGTCAGCAGAATTACGTCGCCGGGTTTGAGGTTTTGCCGCGCCCATGCCGCCGTCACCAGGTTGATTGATTCGGTCGTGCCTTTGGTAAAGACGATGTTTTTCGCCGATGGCGCCTTAATGAAGCGCGCGACCTTTTGCCGCACCGCTTCAAACGATAGTGTTGCCGCTTCGGCCAGCCGGTAGGCGCCGCGGTTGATGTTGGCGTTCTGGCGTTCATACCAGCGCTGTTCCGCGGCGATCACCGATCGCGGTTTCTGGCTGGTCGCGGCTGAATCAAGGTACACCAACGGCCGCGCCGGGGTGCCCGCTCGCCGAAAGATGGGAAAATCGGTTTTAGTTCCTATGCTCATACGTCAGCCAGCAGGCGGCTAAATTCTGTTTTAATCATCGGCGGTTCGATTTTTTCGAGCAGGCGGCCAAAAAAGCCTTTCACCAGCAGCCGCCTCGCGACCGCCGGCGTCAGCCCCCGGCAGGTAAGGTAGTGGATGGCGTGCTCGTCGAGCTGTCCGACCGTGGCGCTGTGCGAGGCTTTAACTTCGTTGTTACTGATTTCCAGGTTCGGTACCATTCTGATTTCAGCCGCCGGCGACACGAGCACGCCGTCTTGGGTGAGGTAGGAATCGGTGAACGCCGCGCGACTGGCGACGCGAATGAGGCCGTCGATGGTCAGCCGGGCGCTGCCGCGGCCGATCGCTTTCACGTCCATGACGCCGCGCGAATGTTTTGCGCGGTGGTTGTTTGTCAGCCGGAGCGTGAACTCGCTTTGCTCGTCACTCACCAGTCCGCCGAAGATTGAGCCGCTGCTGCGCTCGGCCTGGTTGATGCTGATCACGCCGTCGCTGCTCGCGTGGCTGCGCAGCCAGAAATACCAGTGAAATGAGCTCTCAGCGCTCAGCTCGGCCTGGTAGCAAAAGGCAGCCGGTAGCCCCGTTTGAGCGTTAATAAAGTAATCAACCGCGCTTCCCGGCCCCGCCACTACGTCGCTTAAGGCCGGCAGCGTCGGACTACAATCGTCCGTAATCGTAACGCGGGCGTTGCGACCGATCTCGAACACAACCGGGTTTTTGGCCGTACGTTTGAAACAAATCACCGCCGTTCGGTTCGCCGCTACCGCTACGGTGACGCGGGCGCCGCCGGTAACCTGAACGCCGGCGGCCTTGAGCTGCCGGTAATCGCCGAACATTTTTTGTCGCGCGTCCATAGTAGCGTTAACGGTTAATTGTTACCCAACCGATCCGTCCATTTCCAGCGCGATCAGGCGGTTGAGCTCGACGGCGTACTCGAGCGGCAGTTCCTTGGTAAAGATTTCCAGAAAGCCGGCGATGATCATCCGCTCGGCTTCCGCCGGGCTCAAACCCCGCGACTGGAGGTAGAAGAGCTGCTGCTCGTTGATTTTTGAAACGCTCGCCTCGTGCTCGACGGCGGTTTGGCTATTTCTGATTTTCATCGTCGGATAGGTATCGCTGCGCGACCGGCCATCGAGCAGGAGCGCGTCGCAGCGGACCTTCACCCGGGCGTGCTTCGCTTTCGCTGAAACGCTGACCAGGCCGCGGTACGACGTCCGGCCGCCGTCTTTGGCGATGGACTTGGAAATGATTTTTGAGGCGGTTCGTGGCGCCTGGTGGATGACTTTGGCGCCGGCGTCCTGGTGCTGACCACGGCCGGCAAAGGCAATCGAGAGAATGTCGGCCACCGCGCCGGGTTCTTTGAGTATCACGCAGGGGTACTTCATCGTTACCTTCGAGCCGAGGTTGCCGTCAACCCACTCGACCACGGCATCGCGATAGGCAACGGCCCGCTTGGTCACCAGGTTGTAGACGTTCTGCGACCAGTTTTGAATGGTGGTGTAGCGGACCCGGCTGCCCCGGAGCGCTATCAATTCGACGACAGCGGCGTGGAGCGAGTCGCGGGAGTAGACCGGCGCGGTGCAGCCCTCGAGGTAGTGGACCGACGAGCCTTCGTCGGCGATGATCAGCGTCCGCTCGAACTGGCCGATCGACGGGGCGTTGATCCGGAAGTAGGCCTGCAGCGGCAGTGCCACCTGCACGCCCTTGGGCACATAGATGAACGATCCGCCGGACCAGACCGCGGTGTTTAGGGCCGCGAACTTGTTGTCGCCAGCCGGCACCACCGTGCCAAAGTATTTCTTGACCAGCTCGGGGTAGCGTCGCGGCGCGTCAGACATGTCGCAGAACACGACGCCGAGCTTGGTCCACTTTTCTTTGAGCCGATGGTAGATGATCTCGGACTCATACTGGGCGCCGACGCCGGCCAGAAACTTCCGCTCGGCCTGCGGCACGCCGAGCCGCTCAAAGGTCTGCTTAATTTTTTTCGGCACCTTGCTCCACGAATCCTGCGCTTGCTCGGTCGGCCGGGCGTAGTAGGTAATCTCGTCGAAGTTAATCTGGCTTAAATCCGCGCCCCAGCGGGGCATTTTTTTCGCGGCAAACAAGCGCAGCGCAGCCAGCCGTTGCTCGAGCATCCAGTCCGGTTCGTCGTGCTGCTTGGCAATGGCGCGGACCACCTGCTCGTTTAACCCTTTTGGCGTTTGAAAAACAAAATTGACCGGATCGTGGAAGCGGTAGCGGTTCGTGGTGATGTTTAGCTTGGTGGTGGCTGACATATGTGCGCATTAAGGAATCCAATTGGTAAACAGGCAAGCGAGCCAGCTGGCAAGTGGGCAAGTTAGCAAGTTTCAAAATTGACATGGCTGTAGCTTGCTCGCTTGTCAACTTGCTAACTATTTCAGTGCTTCGTAGCCCGTCTTCTCTAGCCGCTTCACCAGCGCCGACCCGCCCGAGGCCACAATTTTGCCGCCAACCATCACGTGGACGATGTCCGGCTTGAGGTACGTAAGCAGCCGCTGGTAGTGGGTAATGACCAGGAAACTAATGGCCGGCGAACGCAGCGATCGGACGTTACGGCTGATCAGCCGCAGGGCGTCGATATCCAGGCCGGAATCAGTTTCGTCGAGGATGGCCAGACGCGGCTGCAGGACCCTGAGCTGGAGGATTTCGGCTTTCTTTTTTTCGCCGCCGGAGAATCCCTCGTTGAGCCCGCGTTCAAGAAACTTCGCGTCGAGCCGCAGCTCACGCAGCGATCGCTTGAGCCGCCGCTCAAACTCAGCTTGGCTGCCCTGCTTGCCGTTAACCGACTGGTAGGCGGCCAGGAGAAACTCATAGAAGTTGACGCCGGGCACCTCATACGGATACTGGAAGGCCAGGAAGAGCCCCGCCCGTGCCCGCTCCCAGTTTTTGAGCTTGAGCATGTCTTTACTCCCCCACCGAACCGTGCCCTTGGTGACGCGGTAATCGGGCTGTCCCATCAGCAGCTGGGCGAGCGTTGATTTACCCGAACCGTTCGGGCCCATCAGCGCCACAATTTTTCCCGCCGGAACCGTCAGGGTTACGCCGTTGAGAATCGGTTTGCCGGGCAGGCCAGCATGGAGGTTTTTTATGCTAAGGATGGGCATCTGCTTAAGCGTGACATAGTTTAGGAATTAGGAATTAGCTTGTAGCTTATAGTTCTTGAAGAAATGCAAAGTTTAAGAAACTACAACCTAATTCCTAACTTCTAATTCCTACCTCAACAGTTCCGCCAAGGAAATGCCGCTTAGCGTTTGCTCAATCGCCTGCTGGGCTTTGTCCAGCCCCCGCCGGGCGGCGCACCGCTGTTCATTCTGGCAGCGTTCGCGCCGGTTTCGGTCGAGGCAGCTGATGAGGTAGGGCTGGTTTCCCAGGAGCGCAATGATGTCGCGCAGCGATATGGTCTGGGGATCTTTAATCATGACGTAGCCGCCATCGCGTCCGCGCCGGCTCTCGAGCCAGCCAGCCCGCCGAAACGGCGCGACGAGCTGCTCAAGGTACTTGGGCGAAACGTTTTCAAACTGGCTGACGGTAGTAAGTGAAACCGGCTGCCGGTTGCGGTAGGTTTGGGCAAGCCGCAGCACCAGCCGCAGGCCGGTGTACTCTCTGGTTGAGATGGTGCCGAGGTAAGACATTGAGTGGGAATGTCTAATTTCTAATATCTAATACTTGATAATCAAAAAATCCTACTGGCGCAGTAGGAATTATACGCGGCTGGTCCAAGACCTGTCAAATCAGTAACGGCGGTTAGCTTTGATGATATTACAAGCGAATAATCAAAAACCGCTGGCGTGGAGCCGGCGGCTTTTTAAAAGTGGAATTATATGTGACCAACCCCCTCGCCGTACCCTCGCTTGGCCGGACGGAATTTTTAGCGGCGACTATTTTATCAAACGACAATTCATTAAATGTCTGCACATTGCCTCCTCACTTACTTTATATTGTCTCGCAAGTTCCTTCAATACTTTAATCTTTCTGTAATCATTCTTCAATAATGCGAGGGGCATTAACAGTTCAGCTGCAAATTCGTTAGCCTCTTGTTCACGATGGTCGCTCGGATCATTATTGCAAACATGTCCCATAAGCAAGTGACCAAGTTCGTGACCAATCGTAAAGCGTCTACGATGCCAGTGTTGCTCATTGTTGTATCCAATTGTCGCATTCTTATTAACCATAATCAACATTCCAGAAATTTTTTCGCCAAAATTGTAAGGCATCACCTCAAGATTATTTTTTGATTGAACATGCTTAATTACTTTCCATAACAAAATAGGGGTCTCGGTAATTCCCGAATCCCTAAGTAAATTACGCGCGAGTGTTCTTGCCACTCCAGTACGAGCATTTGTTTTGACTTCAGTTTCCATCTTTTTTCTTCTGTTTCGCAATTTCTACAAAACGCAAGATCGCCTCTCGGTCTTTTTCATTAAGGTCTTTATCGGCTCTTAACGCAACGCGAACATCTACCGCTTTATCTTCCTGTCCAATAAAAAATTTAATATCTTTATCCAAGAAGCGGGAGATTTTCTCTAAATCTTCCACGCGTACTTTTCTCTCTCCGCTCTCAATAAGAGAAATAGCAGTTGCCGATTCAAAGCCAAGGGTATCGGCGAGTTCTTTTTGGGACTTCATTGCCGCCTCGCGTGCCTCCTTGATTTTTGCGCCTATAAACTTATTCATGTCCTCTGGAATTTTCATATTGGCAGTATACACTTATCAAAGTGATTTGACAATAGTATTATCGTTTTGATAAAATGGATATAGCAAAGTGGAAATCTGTATAAAGGTCGTCTGGTAGAAGCTTTGCTGCAGTAACTAACCATTCCGAAAGGAGAAAAGACTATGGTACAAGAATATAAAGGCCCATATCAGTATAGCGATAAGGTGGTTGGCGATTGGAACTCCGACGAGATAGGTGTTTATTATTGTGGATATCTCAGTAATGGCAAGTTGACCGTTCTTTATGTTGGCAGAGGCGTAGGTGACGGCGGTATCCGCGGTCGTCTACTCAACCACCTGCGCAATGACTACTGGCCGGATGTAACCCATTTCGGCTACCGCGTTTGTAGTACCACCAAAGAGGCAGAAGACTTCGAGGCGAGCGAGATCAAGCGACTGCAACCCAAGTACAACAAGCAGGGAAAGTAATGCGGCGAAACTGGCACAAACAGAATCAAGGCCGGACGAGGGGCTAGCTGAGTGCTGGCTCCTTTTTTTTCCACACTTGTAATTGTATTTTAACACCTGTATATTATAGTTATCAATGTATATGGATTTGCAACATATAAAAAACACTCTGGGTAGGCCTTACTTTGAAATAGAAGATTGTCTGCTTTATATTGGTGATTGTTTGAACTTGATGAAAAAAATTAACTCGTCGTTTGTTGATCTCACGGTTACTAGTCCTCCATACAACATCGGCAAGGAGTACGAAGAGCCAATGCCTCTCAAAAACTATTTAGATTGGTGCAAGGATTGGATTTTAGAAATTCATCGCGTAACAAAAGGGCAGGGTGCTTTTTGGTTAAACATTGGTTATTTAGAAATTCCCGAGAAAGGGAAGGCGGTTCCCATACCGTATTTGCTTTGGGATAAAACACCTTTCTATTTTATTCAAGAAGTGATTTGGAATTATGGGGCAGGAGTTGCTGGCAGGAAATTTTTCTCTCCAAGAAATGAGAAACTTCTTTGGTATGTCAAAAATCAAGAAAATTATGTTTTCAATCTTGATGACATCCGAGATAAAAATGTAAAGTATCCAAATCAAAAGAAAAACGGGAAGCTTAAATGTAATCCTTTGGGTAAAAATCCGACTGATGTTTGGCAAATTCCAAAAGTGACTTCTGGTGCAAATCGCAGTTCGAAAGAAAGAATGCCACACCCTGCACAGTTTCCTATCGCACTTATCGATCGAATTGTGAAGGTTTCTAGTAACCCCGACGGGATAGTATTAGATCCGTTCCTTGGATCGGGTACGAGTGCAATTGTCGCGCTCTCGAATAACCGAAAATTTGTTGGTTTTGAGATAAACGAAAAGTATTGTGATTTAGCGGTTGAGAGAATCAAACAATACAAAAGTTCACCACAACCCATCTCCCTTTTTGAATTTGCTACTACAGCTCAATTAGTTTGAAATTCTCGACATCTCGACTAAGTCGCGATTGTTGTCCAGTGGCGGATTTTTGCCCCATCCAATCCTCGTGATCTAACCAACCAAATCTGATTTTTAGTATTTTCGGTTTTGGGCATGTATCAGTACATTTTTCAAAGTTAATCGCCAGATAGTAACCTGCTTTGTCTTTCTTTCCGTTCAATGATTCTTGCGCGTAGCTTCGATTGCCGAAAATACTTTGTGGATTTGATGATGTCTTAATCTCAACAGAACAATTATTATTCGGTATACAGATAAGGTCCTTGTCCTTTGCAGAAATTTCTTTACGCCACTTTTTGGGGTATCTCTTCTCAAATTCAAGTGGTATAAGTTCGTGCAGAAAAAATCCTAAAATCTGTGGTTTAGGGTAAATATCCCTACCAACCTTGTATCCTCGTTTGCCGATTTTTGATTGAAAAATATCATCCCAAGATTGGAGCACCACTTCTTGTATTTCTTGGGTTGAAAGAGGATGTTTCTTGATTAGCATTTTAGTTACTGCCAACCAATCTTTTGGATTTTTGCCCGCGTAAGGAGATTTCATAATTTAAGTACCAAAAAAGTCTGCGATACTGATTTTTAGAGCTTTAGCGATTTTATCGATATTTTCGAGAGTAATATTTTTCTCGGCTCGCTCAATCATGCCGATATAAGTCCGATGAACGCCTGCTCGACCAGCTAGTTCTTCTTGCGACAAACCCAATCTTGCGCGCTCTTCGCGGACTTTTCGACCAAATTTTATTAAAACTTCTCGTTTCATAGTTGATAACTGTAGTATACACACTTGTTAATTTTGGTTCTACATACTATAGTTAGCATTTGAATTTTAGCATTTTAGGGATGTTCTGCCCCTTGTTCGTGCGTTGTGTCAAGGAGAAGGAATTATCCGCCAAAAAATTAGCTGGTGGCATAGAGTGCTGCCCATCAATTTGGCTTCCAAAAAACCGTCGGTTTCAAACCAGCGGTTTTCTAAAGTGGGTCGTGCAGGAATCGCCCCGTCATCCGGTCATCCGACTGGACAGGTCCGACGGGTCCGCCTTCGGCGGAAACCCCCGACCATCTCCTTTCCGCCAAACGCGGATCAGCCTATGGCTGAAAAAGGGAGCAACTGCTCCATGTACGGCAAATAAATTTTGGTGGGTCGTGCAGGAATCGAACCTGCGACCATCTCCTTAAAAGGGAGCTGCTCTACCAGCTGAGCTAACGACCCACGCTATAGTTTATTTTAAGCCGCTTATAATCCCTGATCGTCTAGCCATTTTCTTCCTTGACCTGATTTTAAGAATCGCTCTCGTTTCATCGCTTCGCTTCGGCGAGTGTACTGTTCAAGATGAATGATTTTCCAGGGTCGCCGACCACTGGTGTATCGGCACTTGCCAGCATTATGCTCCGCGAGCCGCTTTTTCTCGTTATCGGTGCTGCCGATATACCGGTTTCCGTAGGATATACTTTTTAATACATAGACGAAGAACATACCTTACTTGTTCTGCGCTAAGTTGAATCGTTGGCTGTGCAGGAATCCCCGCCGGAGGCGGGTGCGCCTCTGGCGCAGAACCTGCGACCATCTCCTTAAAAGGGAGCTGCTCTACCAGCTGAGCTATGAGCCCATGATTTATATTCGATTTTTTAAAAATCCTCGGCCGAATCCTGTTTTAAAATATTTTTCGCGTTTTATTGCTTTATCTTTATTGAGGCAGGCTTCGTAGTACACCAGCTCAAATGGTCGCCGTGCCATGCTTGATTCAACGAGACCACTGTTGTGTTGGCGAACCCTTTTACGTAAATCTTCCGTATAGCCAATGTAATATTTACCATCCTTTTTACTTTTAAGAACGTAGGTGTAATACATGGAAAATAATAATAGCTGCTCCCCGCCCGCAACG
>MHIL01000025.1:15771-35851 GCA_001817495.1 Candidatus Buchananbacteria bacterium RIFCSPHIGHO2_02_FULL_56_16 | reverse complement strand
TCAAAAATCCGCGGCACGGAAATCATCAAGCCGACCATGATGATTTCCGTGCCGCGGATTTTTGAAAAACTGCACAAGAGCATCTGGGACAAGATGAAACCGGCCGGCAGCCTGAAGTATCGGCTCTTCATTTGGGCGCTCAAGCAAGTACCCGGCAACCTTGGCCATCTGCTGGCTGACCGGCTGCTGTTTCGCCGGATCCGCGCCAAGCTCGGCGGCCATCTGCGCGTCACCATCTCGGGCGGCTCGAGCCTGAACCCGCGGCTGGCGCGATTCTTCCAGCGGCTCAAGATCACCATTGTCGAGGGCTACGGCCTGACCGAGACCGCGCCGGTGGTAACGGCCTGTCGGCTCGGTAACGTCAAGATCGGAACGGTCGGCATCCAGCTGCCCGGCGTGGAAATCAAGCTGGGTCCGGACAAGGAAATTTTAGTTCACGGCCCAAACGTGATGAAGGGTTACTACAACAATCTAACACTCACCAATGAAGTGATTGACGCCGACGGCTGGTTTCACACCGGCGATCTCGGCTTCATTGACCGGGAGGGTTTTCTGGTAATCATCGGCCGGAAGAAAGAGATGATCTCGCTCTCGACCGGCAAGATCGTCTGGCCGGAGCAGCTTGAGCTGCAGTTGAACAACGACCGCTTGATCAGCCAGTCGTGCGTGTTCGGCAACAACCGTTCGTACCTGGTAGCGCTGCTTGTCCCCGACTGGCAAGAGGTCAACCGCAGCCTGCCCGAGCTGCAGTCCAACGGCCGCGAACCCGACCAGATGGTTCGGTCGCCCCAGCTCCAGCAGCTAATCCAGCGGCGGCTCGAAAAAATCAACGACCAGCTCGCCGACTGGGAAAAAATCAGAACGTTCACGCTGCTGCCGCGCGAGTTCTCCCAGGCCGGCGACGAGCTGACCCCGACGCTCAAGCTGCGCCGGACGGTGATCGCTAGCCGGTACGCCAAAGAGATCGAGCGGATGTATTCGTGATAAGTAAAAGTTGGTAAGGAAAAATAAATAAGCGTAGATAAGTCAAGTAAGTAAATTAAGTAAAGTAAGCGAGATAAGCGAGTAAGTCAGCTTAATTTACTTATCTTGCTTACTTGACTTATTACTTACTCGCCTATTTGAAAGACGCGCCGGTTTCGGCGCGTTTTTTAGTTAAGTTTTCGTGTCAGCAGTTGCACACCCTCCTTTTCCTAATGAGCCTCTGCCGGTCAGTGAGGAGACCGAGCATGTAAAAAGACCCTGGTCATTGGTGTAACCAGGGTGAGAAGCATCCTTGTTCTCTAACGGGGCCGTGAAGATTCATTAGTTTGACGCCCTTTCCGAAAAGAAGGATAAAAAAAGAGCAAAGCGAACGTTTCCGTCCTTGCCGTATATCCACCCTCACCAAGCAAATCAGCTAGGAGCTGCAGCGCTTCCATACGCTTTTCAGCGTCGGGGAGCCCAGATCCGTCTTTGGGGCATCTCGGACAGTGAAATATCAGTGAACGACTTCTTTTACCGAACCGCCATCCGTGTGCGGCGAGCGTACCGGGCGCTTGCTCCTCCTCGGCCTGCAGGTCGTGGCGCAGGAAGTAGTCCTCCCACGACTCGCCGCAGTTGCAGCAGTGAACGTCCATCGGGGTTTCCTTTCTAGTGCGGTCGTAATCGACGCCCGAAACATTCAGGCGCTAATGGAACCGGTTGCACACCCTCCTTTTCCTAATGAGCCTCTGCCGGTTTTGTCAGCCGCCACGTTAATCGTGAGCGAGTCGATCAGTTGCACACCCTCCTTTTCCTAATGAGCCTCTGCCGGCGAATGCAGCCAATATAATGCAATCTGGATTTGATAATGTTGCACACCCTCCTTTTCCTAATGAGCCTCTGCCGGTCTTGTCGACGAACTTGTTGTGCCGCGGCGTCATCTTGTTGCACACCCTCCTTTTCCTAATGAGCCTCTGCCGGTCAATTGAGCTTGAACCCGCTGGGATTCATTTGCTTCGTTGCACACCCTCCTTTTCCTAATGAGCCTCTGCCGGTCCATCGGAACACTCTTAACCTACAACAAGCTTGCTTATATACCACAATCCAACACAAACCGAAAACAACACAACAACCCTACGCAATGACACTATCATTTGGGATAGTTTGGCATCCTGGGAGGTTATTATGTTTTGCTTTGTTATGATTCGCCAATATAGTTCAAGCGTCTTCAGACTGTCTTTTGGGCTCGTGACCACAAGGCCCGGATAACCATATTTCACCCACGCTCCTCTGTGATACGTCTTTAAATAAAGAAAAATCTTAAGACTTTTCATAATGAATAGCAGAAAGCTGACTTCAACCCCGACAAACAAAACGGATTGGATACTCATACCCTCTCATTATACGTTGCACACCCTCCTTTTCCTAATGAGCCTCTGCCGGCCACAGGGGAGCGGACGAACAAAAAAGGGCGCTCTCGGAGCGCCTGGAAGTTTGGAGGTCAGAGGGGCAAGGGGGAGGGAGCGGTCAGTAGGTTATAGAAGTTGGGGATGTCTTGGTGCTCCTTCGACCGCGAACATCGACGGTTTTGATCCGGTAGTGATAGGTTCGTCCCTTGGAGACCTTTGTATCGAGATAAGAGTCACCACGAACCTCGGCAATCTTCCGACAGAGAAACGGAAAGGGGATTCGACTGCAGCGGTACACAGCATAGTAACCGAGAATGTCCAGCCCGACGTCCTGCCAAGAAATCAGGATACCGTTCTTTTGCGGTGTCGCTCTCAGCTGGAAATCAGCGGGCGGGGGAGGAGCGATGGCGGCGTCTTGTTCGGCGGTAAGATCGGGTTCGGTCAAGGGGTCACAGAAAACATCTCCCGGTTCGTCGAGACAAGGATTAAGTGGAGGCTTTACGGGTAGGACTGGTTGACGCTGGAAGGGTGATCCGAAAAGGAGATATAGGGCTACGACGATCACCGCAAATAGTGCGCTCGCGACGAGAAGTCGCTTAGTCATAAGCGGTGGCTGCTAATGTATAAAGATCTCTATTTACTAAATTACCAAGATTGTTTAGAGCTGTCAAGGTCTCGATAGAGTTCCCAGGCATCGACTGCGGACTGCTCCGGAGTGATCCCCGGGAGGGGAGTTTCTTTGCCACGGGTATCAACAGAGGTGATGAGGTATACGTACGCAGAACCGTCGGGAATGAAGTCGGTGTAGGTCAAATCAGAAGTCTCGCCCAACAAGGAAGTCGCGCCGGTTTGGTCACGGCGATAGATGCGGTATGTGTTGACAATATCAAGTCCGAGGCTGCTCCAGTTGATCACGGCTCGATCGCTGAGAACCGTGATGGTAGTTGTGGCGGGTGGAGGGGGAGCGATGGCGGCGTCTTGCTCGGCGGTAAGATCGCTGAAATTTAGAGGGTCGAAGAATTCAGTGGCTTTATCGTTTTTCTCGAGACTCCCGAGACCAATTGCTTCGCCGGGTGACGGGTGGCCGGTATAAATGAGTCGATGCCACTCGTCGCAACTTACCAAGTCAGAGAAGTCTTCATCGTGTGGGGGGCGATCGCCATAGTGGATATTAGCTTTGATGGGTTCGTCGTCGATGATCTCCTGATAGACACGGTTGTGGTTAAGGTTCCAATTAATTGGCTCATTGGCATTCCAGGTAGAACCTTGTTGGAAGCCCCAGAGAGCGAAAGGGGACTTTAGGAACCAAATGGTGCCATAGCCGTCAATGGCATCTCCCCCGTTGAGTCCGTCACTTTCGTCTAGGCCACCGTCCTCCCGCAACGGCCCAAGAGCAACGTGAGAGTAGGAAAGATGGCCAGCCGAGCCGTCCTTGTACAAGCCGCGGGTTTGGAACGAATAATTCATCACGCTGAGGTGGTTGGGCTTCCACGATAGATGATCGCAGCCGCCTTCGTCCAAGCCAAGATTGTGTCCGAGCTCATGCATAAAGGTTCCTGCTTGCTCCTGGGGTGTGCCTCCATTCCACTCGGGATCGCCGAGAGAAACAAAAAATGAGGCACCGGGGAATCCGGCAGAGCGGCCGGAATTGCTAGAGAAGGGAGTAGCCTGATCTATGAAAAGGCAATAGTGAAAGACATGCCAGCGATCAGGATCAAAGTTCGAAGGCTCGTTCTTATAAGCAAAGAAATTGGTCCAATGGGTGTCAATGACAAGAGGTTGAGTGTAGGAGATTGCGGTTGCACCACCGGTACGCCAGCGCGATATACCATCTGCGGACGGGCGGGTTTCTTCCGGCCACGCGTCTTGCCCGTAGTCGATGTGGAGTCTGATACCGGTGGTGCCGTCTGGATTGTCATAAATGGGTGCCCGGGCAAAGGCCACAATAACTCGATCGAAAGGGTTGGGACGGGTGAGGTGGGGGATAACTTTGGGGTGGTTCATCCAGTCCACTTCGACAAACACATCTTTGTGGTCGGGAGTGGCTCCCATATCTTTGAGTGGCAGCGGTGAACCGCTGATAAGATGCCCCGCGGTGGAGTTCTCCCAGTCATCAGGTAGAGCGTCGCCGTCGGAGTCAGGAAGAGGAGTAGCGTGATCCAGGTACACCTCGGAATTACCATCGCGCAGGTCTTGCCATGCCAGATACCAGCGCTCATTGACTACGCGCAGGTCTGGTTGGGTGGAATCGGCCCCGGCGTCGGAGATGCGTGTGGGGTTGCCGATCATATCCCCGGTGGTGGGATTGACCCGACGAAGGTAGATCTCCCAGGGGCCTTCAGTGTTGTCCTCCCAAGCGGTGTAGACGATTTCTCGGTTGATGGGGTCACCCCCAATCGTTGAGTTCTGAGCCTCAGCAGTGCTAGCACTCACTTGTCGGCCATCATCGACGTTGAACACGTAGTAGATCTCCTCGCCAGCCATCTGCGAGTCTTGATAGACAATGTTCAAGTAGTTGCTGCCGGAGATGTTGACCCGTGGGGACCGGGCTTGGTCCTGGTTTATGATGGGGAAGTTCGTGTAGATGGAGCGGTCGGCGTTCACCCGGCAGTAGTAGATGCCAGAGGCGAAATTGTAATGGTCGCGCCACACAATATAGCTGTTGTACAAAGGGTCAAGATCGATGTCCGGTGCTTTCGGTACGATCCCAATAATGTCGCGGTCTGAGATGGGAATATCGTTGCCGAGCTTGTTGCCTGAGGGGTCGAGCTGGTTGAAGTAGACCCGGTAGGAAGTAATGATGGTCTTTTCCCAAACGAGGTGGGCGGTGCCGTCTGGGCGGAGCGCGATCGCGGGGTTACTGCAGTTGCCGCTGGCCACAGTGGTGTCCGGCAAAACCTTGTTGCCTGAGGGGTCGAGGACACAGAAGACGACAGCGCTGTCTTCCTGCCAGACGATCCGGCTGTTTTGGTCGTCATCCACGTCGATATCGGGATAGCGTGAGTTGCCAGCGGTGTTGGTGACTCGAATTTCGCCGGTTTCGGGTATTCCGTATTTATCAACGCGGCGGAAGTAGATCTCCCAGTTGCCGTCTCGGTCATCCTCCCAGACCAAGTAGCTGGTACCCGTTGGATCAACGGCTAAGGCGGGGTTCTGGGATTGCGCAGGGTTGTTGCTCACACGGAGAGGTGGTCCACCTATCACACCTTGAGAGGATAGGATAAAGACCGGCACTGCCAAGGACATCGCAAGCCGAACGCCGCCCATGTCGGTTCTCCGTTGGAGAAGCCCAGATATGGTGGGAAGATACGCCTACCGAGAATCATGTCAAGAAAAAACCTGATTACGAGAATCAGGTATGGGAGAAGGTTCAGTCTTCGTTCGGGAGCATGATGGTGACAACTGGCTCGGCGTTATCACCCGGCCCACACAGCGCTTTAAGATTGACCGTTTCCGTTCCCTCAGTCATACGGAAGAGGACCGAGAAGAGCACCATATCCGTAGGGGGTGGCCCGGATCGGATGGCGATCCGCAAGACGTTGAGCACGTCCCACAACCGGCCAGTGGTGGATTGGCCTTCCTCCTCGGTGGAGGGTGGGGGAGTGATGTAGCCTTCCCACAGAGCGGAGGTCACCGCCACGGGGATCCGGAACCCCGCTTCCTTCGCCAGCTCGCTCACATCCACCAGCACCCCATCGGGAATCGCCTGGGCGCGGGTGTAGGTTTTGAGGAAACTTGTCGTGGCTTCCACAAAGTTTGGGAAGCGAACGGTGTCAGTAGAGGTCCCAGGCACGGATGGTGGTTGCCCCATCGTGGATCGTGGCTTCTCCCTCTACAGCGACACCGGCCCCGTCGAAACTCGCCTGACCAGAGAAAGCTTTCTGCCCGGTCTCAGCAGCGGGTGGCGTCGCCTCATAGACCAGCGACCGGGGTGTGGAGTCAAAGAACGGACCCCACTTCACCTTCTTGTTGACTGCATCCCAAGCTCCCCCTTCATTAATCTCGCCAATCAACCATCCATCTGGAGGGATCTCTTCAATGGCCCAGGCCACAACCGAAATATCAGGCGTCACCGATACAGTGACCACAACCGGCTCTCCAGGAGTGTAGAACTCAGGGGAGAACGACCTGATCACCGACGAACCTGCACCCTTCTCCGCTTCAGCTGATTTGGACATTACACGATCCGGTTCACCACGAGTGGAATCTCCGGATCCCGAGATCCAGCAAAGTGGGGGTGTGTTACTGGAGTCATAGTGGTAGACCTCTCCGGTCTTCCACAACAAGGCCGCATTCGTGACGTAGTCAACCGGTATTGGATTGGGCGGTGTGGGCCAGGTGTCGCCGCGTTTCCATGCTGCGGCGTAAGCGGTCATCTGGTTGATATCGATGCGCCAGTCATAATTGGTGTCGGCGGGATGGGAAAACAGTGGACGCACCAGCGTATCGCCGCCGATGGCTTCCGACTCCCCATCGGCGCTGTATACACCAGCAAAGACAGCCTCGTCGCTGGCGTCGCCGGGAGAGCTTGCTTCATAGGACAGTGCCCTGGAGGTTGCCTCGAAGAAGGGTCCCCATTTGACCTTCCTGTTTATGCTATCCCAGTTTCCCCCTGCGCTGATGGTACTCACTGTCCATCCCGAGGGAGGACTCTCTTCAACTGACCAGGCTATTGTCTGCGAATTTGGTGATACAGCGATGGTGACCGTGAATGCCAGGCCGGGCGCATAACTGTCAGGCAGATTGCGTACCGCGTTAGAATCAATGGGGGTGAAGGTGGCTGTTCGCGTTCGGGTGTGAGAGGGTGTCGCAGTGCTAGTGGCAGTGCTGGTCGGCGTGGAAGGAAGATTCGTAAACGTCGCCGTGTGAGTTGGGGTAGAGGACGGGGTAGGGGTTGGAGAAAGCGCTGGAGTGGAGGTTTGCGTGAATGTCAGGATAGTGGTGGATGTGTGGGTTGGTGTGGGAGAGTCAGTGGGTGGTGGCGACGTAAAGGTCGCGGAACTGGTTTTAGTTGGTGTTAGGCTAGCAGTCGCGTTGGGGCAGCAGCCGGGGAGGAGCGCCTTGGCGTAGTGGTTGTTGCTCTCGTCCGACTCAGGAACCGTTTTGCTGCTGTCAATGTCGATTGCTACACCATAAGGCAGGTTGCAGGTTGCGACGAAGGGCGTGCTGTGAACTTCCCAGATATACTCTTCGCCCGGTGCTAGCCCCCCAAGAGAGAGATCGTTGCTGTCTCCGAAGAGAATGCCCACCGAGTCGAATGCGCTCGCCGGTGCATTACCGATGTTTGCGACCGTGATGCGGAGGGTATAGGCGGCGCTATCCTGGAGGCACGCGCCTTGCTGGACTTCCTGACCATCAAGCAGGAGTTTCGTACCCGTAACCTTTAGGTCGGAAGCTGCGCCGGGGGGGAGTGGGGTTGCGGTCGGTGTGTGGGTACCCGTCGGGGAGGACGTGGGGGTTGGTGTGGGAGTGGGGGCGGGGAGTACGGTGAAGGTAATCTGCCATTCTGAGCCGGGAAGAGAAGCGGTTATCTGTTTCCAGGAAGCATTGGAGTCTTGGCACCAGATTTCAGCCGCATAAAGGCCGGCACCAATGGTGAAACGCTCAATGGTTTCGCGGAGGCGGAGGGTTCCGTCCTCAGCGATGCTGACGGGAGTCATTCCGGCGAGAACATCCTGAACCTCATTGTTATTGCTCAAGCGAATGACGACTTGCTGGATGTTAACGGTTTCGGGCCAGAGGTTTTTGAGTTCAACGTCAAACGTGGCGGGCTGGTCCTCACGGAGGGAACCAGTGACCATCAGACCATCCGAAACGATGAGGTTTAGCCCGGAGGGGGGAGTGGGCCAAGGTGTGAGCGTGGGGGTTGGTGAGGAAAACGGCGACGGTGTTGGTGTCGGGGTGAGGGTCGATAGACCAACTTCGATGATGAGTTCGGCGTTCACTCCGGGGTCCGCCTCGGTGACGAGACGTTCTCCGGGATAGTCAAGGACTTTTACGTAGGGCTTGATGGTTCCCACGCCGTCCACAACGGACCAGGAAGACTGATAGTGTGTTGTATCGCCCGGGTTCAAAGCAAGAGGGGGTGTAAAAGTTTGAGCGGGCCAGTGCCTGTTTTCGAGACTACCTGAATCGTGCAGGAAAACTCCTTTGGCGGAGACGCGTTCGAGAACAATCGGAGCGTAAGCCTGAAGGGTGAAGTCAATGGTAACGCTCTGACCCCTGAGATATGGAGGTGGCTCGAGGGCTTGGATGCCGGGAGCGATGACTTTCAATGTGATTGCTGGATCGGGTACCGGGGTCCGGGTGGGGGTTGGCGTGGGAATCGGTACCGGCCCAGTAACAATGTTGACAGGGTTGCTTCTGCCAAGCTCAAGGCCGTCGGCAGTGAGTGCGGTCAGTTGGAAGGTGTAGGTGGTTTCAGGTTCAAGGGAAGAGATAAAATCTTGGGTCCAGTCTCTTGCCAGCAGACGGTAAAGCTGCCGTCCATCTTGGAGAACCCCGTAGAAAGGCGGGAGAAAACGGTCGTCGTACCAGGTGAGACCGACTTTGTCATACTCCTCGAGCCATGCGGTTAGGGTAAACCGCCGAGGATCGGGTACTCTTTCTTTTCCCGAGTGGCGGGGAATGAGAGTACGAGCCTTTCCCCGCTGATGCCGATGCGCGTGCCATAGGTATCAATAAGTAAATCCATACTGGTACATTACGTTGTAACCGCCTATCGTAGCATATCGTCTGCTTGGTGTCAATAATTCGGCTAAACCTAAAAACCGATACGAACTGTCCCTGAACTATTATCCACAAGTATTAAAAAACCACGTCTTTGAAGGCGTGGTGTGGGGTAAAGAAACGGTGGATTGAGCTCGCCAATGACTCAATCCACCCAGTGGCTACGATTTGACCTTGTTGCGGGTTTTTCCCTAGGAAAGTCGTAGCCTGTGTCCAATGATCATTATCAGTATAGCCACGCCGACAACGCTGGTCAAGCTCGCTGGTTGCGTTGTCAGGGAGTACGCAGTATACTGGTAGCAGCCGTCTTAATTATTCCAGCCGTCGCTAGCAATGGGTCGAAAAAAGATTTGTCTCTTCATCTGCGGGCCGCTGCCGGACTTTCCGCCGGGAAAGCTCGAGCGCTGGCTGCGCCAAATTCCCGAGCTGAACATCATCGCCGACGTTGAGCCGGTTTTGGTTTTTGAACAACCGTCAGCCGACGTCACCCCGGCGGTCTGGCTCAAGCTCGCCGGCGTCATTGCCGAGCGGGCCGCCCGCTACAACGGGTTTGTGGTCATTCACGGCATTGATAACCTGCTCTTTACCGCGGCGGCAATGTCATTTTTGATGCAGCATTTCAACCGGCCGGTAATCTTTACCAGCGGCGGCCTGGTTCCGCCGGCCAGCCGCGACGTCGAGATTAAGGCGAACCTGATTAACGCCATCCAGGTAGCGACCCACGACTTTTCCGAGGTGTGCCTGATGCTGGGCAACCGGCTGCTGCGCGCCAACCAGGCGATCTACGTCGAGCAGGAATCACTGGGTTCGTTCCAGGCGCCGCTGCAGAGCGTCCTGGGGCGGATTGACTTTAGCATTAGAATTTTTGAAGCCGACGCCGGCAAGCGTCGAGGCCAAGCCCGGCTGGCGACGAAGCTCAACGAGAACATTGAGGTGGTTGACTGGACGCCGGCCTGCTCGGTTGAGCTGATCGCCGGCCGCAGCGCCCAACGCGAGGGGCTGATCATCAACGCCGGCGACTACCGCACCCTGCCCGAAGCGCTGGTGAGCCTGGCCAAGCAGGTGGTGGCGGCCGTGCCGGTGGTGATTTGGGCGCCGAAGGTGACTGACTCGGCGCTCGCCTCGAGCCCGGTGATGCTGATCAACGCCATGACCTGGCCGGCGACGCTGACCAAGTTCATGTGGGCGCTCGGCACGGAGCAAAGCGGCAAGCAGCTCACGGCGCTGATGAACCGCAGTATCGCCGGAGAATTCATCAGCTAGTATGCCCCATAGTGAAACTTCGATATGAAAGTCGCTCCGCGATAGTCACGCTAACGAGCATAGGGTAAAAAATAAAGACTACGCTTACTTTTTTAAAAAACGTCTGCCTAATAAACAATCGAAGTTTCACTACCGGGTATGCGCATCTACTTTGCCGCCGACAACCAGGCCGAGAGCCGGCTCCAGCAGCGTTTCTCCCACGTCGTTGACGTGCTGAACAGCGCCGGGGTGCTGGTGATGAGCAACCTCGCCCAGCGCAACCTCTCCAGCTTCAGCGGCCAGGACCTGGAGAAGATCAGCCAGAGCGGCGAGATTTTAATCGAGAAAGTTGACGGCCTGATCATTGAGGAAACCAAACCATTGGCCGAGAGCGGCTACCTGATCGCGATCGCGCTGGCCTACAAGAAGCCGATTCTCTACCTCATCGAGGAGGATAAGCCGATCAACAAAAATCTCCTCCACCTCCAGACCGACAAGCAGGCGGCCAAGCTCCTCCACCTGGAGCACTACACCGCCGGCAGCCTGGAGAAAGAGCTGATTGATTTTCTCCAGGCCATCGAGCAGCCCGGGGGCCGGGAGTTCCCCTCGATTAAGTTTACTCTCCGGATTACCTCGCGGATCGAGCGCTACCTCCAGTGGAAGACGCACAACACCAAGCTCTCGAAAGCCGACTACCTGCGCAACATGATTGAAGACATGATTGCCAAAGATGAAGGCTACCAGCGGTTTATCAGCCGCCAGGAGGAGGAATGAGCTCTTTAGCTTGTAGCTTCTTAGCTTTTTAGAAGCTTGAGCGTTCGACACCGTTATACCTAAAAAGCTACAAGCTAAAAAGTTAAGAAGCTAGCTTTAATATTTAGTTGATGTATGCCTCTGCTCAAGCAAAAACTCATCCCCGCCACGCTCGCCGCCAGCCTCGTGCTGGCTAGCTTCGTGCCGGCCGTACCGGCCATGGCGGCGATTGAGCTGGTCAAGTCCGACACGTTCGGCACGGTTTACTACCTGGACGGCGCGGGCGTCCGCCATCCCTTTCCCAACGAGGCAACCTACCGCAGCTGGTACCATGACGATTTTTCAAAAATTGTCATGGTCTCAAACGACTTCCTCGCCCGGTACCCGCTGGGTAAAAACATCACGGTCCGGCCGGGCACCTACTTAGTGAAGATTAGAACCGCGCCGGCCGTCTACGCCGTCGAGCAAGGCGGGGTGCTGCGCCGGATTGACGACGAGCAGATCGCAACTGCCATCTACGGTGCCGACTGGGCCGGCTGGGTCATTGACATTCCGGACGTATTCTTCGGTGACTACATAGTTGGCAGCCCGATCATCCACGATTACAAAGTGCCCAACGACGTGATTTTCCGCGATCAAAAGAGCGGCCAGCACTACTACAAGCGTAACGACATTCTCCAGCCATTCACGTCGGCCGCGGCCGTCAGCGCCAATCGTTTCGATGTCAGCCAGGCGATCGTCAGCAGCCGCAGCTTTTTTGTCCGCGACCGCCCAATTGAGGACTTCGATCGGAACGTCTTTAACCCGGTCGCTCCGCCGCTGGTTGACCGCCGCGATTGTGAGAACCAAAAGCTGAAAGCCGCCATCATCTTTGTGGTTGCCGACAGCTACACGACGCCGGAGGTTGAGAACGTCGAACGGGTTCGGGCGGCGGTCGCCGACCGGTTCGCCTGGGCAACCGACGGGTTGTCGAGCGTTGACGTGAGTTACCCCGTGACGGTGATGCTTGACGACGGTTACCTCACCACCAAGCGCAACGACGGCACCATCGAAGTTAAGAATGAGGTGGTTAATACATTCTATGACACCAACGCCGATGACTTTGACTTCCTGATCGTTTGGACAAACTTCAAAGTTCCCAGCGAGAACACCAACGAGATGGCCAGCTTCATCGGCGTCACCAACAAGCTCGAGGGCATCAATCGGGCCAGCCTCGATCGCTCGACTATCTACGGCAGCGGCGGCAAGCTCAAGGGCATCATCATGATGGGCAACATCAATAAGTACCAGATTGACACGCCGACCGGCCTCAACCAAGCGCTCAACTACGTCCTGCACGAGATTCTCCACCAGTGGAGCGCCTACATCGGCTTTGATGACGGCACCGGCCGCATCAGCACCGACCTGCTGCGCGAGGGCCTTGAGCACTGGAGCTACTACGCCGGCTTCATCTCGCCGGTCGGCGGCTCGGGCTGGATTAACAACGGCGACGGGACGTTTACGTCAGGGCTCGCCGCGCTGCCCGACCCCAACGTCCGGCAGTACAGCCCGCTCGACCGGTACCTGATGGGCCTGATTCCCCGCCCGTTGATGGGCTCTGTGTTCTACGTCGAGCCGAAAGTTCCCGGCGCGTTGGGTAACACCATTGCGGGAACGGCGCGCTGGGTCACTATTGATCAGATGGTGAAGGCGAACGGTCCGGTGCGCTGCAGCCTTGATTAATTAAAAGTGGGGTAGCTTGGAGCCTCCGCTCCAAGTGCGACGAGAGCAGAGGCTCTCGTCTACCCATTCTTTTCTATGCCCGAAACAACCCTCAATTTAAGCCAAGCCGAGCAGCAGGTCAAAGATTCGATCGTGAGCCTGGTGCAGGCGGCGCTGGGCACCCCGTTCGATCCCAGCCTGATCAGCGTTGAGTACCCACCCGACGCCAAGCTCGGTGACTACTCGGTCGCCTGTTTCTCGCTGGCCAAATCGTTGCACCGGCAGCCGGCCGAACTGGCGGCGAAGCTCACGAAGAGCCTAAAACCGGCCGGACTGATCGCCAAGGCTTCGGCCGCCGGTCCGTACCTGAATTTTTCGGTTGACCTGCCGGCCTTCAGCCAGCTGGTGGTTACCGAAATCGCCAAGCGCAAGCGCGCGTACGGTACCGCAAAAATCGGCCGCGGCAAGAGGGTGATGGTTGAGTACTTTTCGCCCAACACCAACAAGCCGCTGACCGTCGGCCACCTGCGCAACATCTGTCTGGGCGCGAGCCTGGCCCGGCTGCTTAAATTTTTGGGCTACAAGGTAATTGAGTCCACGCTCTACAACGACCGGGGCATCGCCATTGCCAAGACCATCGTCGGCTACCAGAAGTGGGGCGACCGGCAGACCCCCAAGTCGGCGGGGCTGAAACCCGACCACTTCGTCGGTAACTTCTACACTCGTTTCTCCCAAGAAGCGGCCGCCCAGCCCAAGCTCGACAAGGAAGCGCAACGGGCGCTCCAGGCCTGGGAGAAGGGCGACAAAACCATCACCGCGGTCTGGCAGAAGCTGATGCGCTGGGTGCTCGAGGGGTTTCGGCAAACGTTAAAGAAGCTTGGCGTCGGACCGTTTGACCAGGAGTACTACGAGAGCGAGTTCTACCGCCACGGCAAAGAGGTGGTCGAAGCGGGGTTGCGCCAGGGCGTGTTCGTCCGCAACCCGGACGGCGTGGTCGTCGCGCCGTTAGCCCAGGACGGGCTACCCGACAAGATTGTCCTGCGGCCCGACGACACCAGCCTCTACGTGACCCAGGACCTCTACCTCGCCACGCTCAAAGAAAAGAGCCAGCCGGACCAGTCGATCTACGTCGTGGGTAATGAGCAAGATTTGTACTTCAAGCAGCTGTTCAAAATTTTAGAGCGGCTCGGCCAGGGCGACGCCGGGCGGTACTACCACCTCTCGTACGCGATGGTCCGGTTGCCGTCGGGCAAGATTAAGTCGCGCCAGGGTCTCGTCAAGGGCACGGGCGCCGACGAGCTGGTTGCCCAGCTCGAAGAAATGGCGAGCCAGGAGGTGATGAAGCGCAATCCCGCGTTGAGCGCGACCGAGGCGGCCAAGCGGGCCGAGGATATCGCGATCGGGGCGCTCAAGTTTTACCTGGTGGCGGTGGATCCGAAAAAGACGATGATTTTCGACCCCGAGCAGTCGCTCCAGTTCAACGGCCGGACCGGGCCGTACCTCCAGTACGTCCACGCCCGCATCGCTTCGCTGTTCACCAAAGCCAACGTCAAGCCGTCGCTGCGCGTCGATTGGTTGGTGGTGAGCCACCCGCTCGAGCGCGAGCTGCTCCGCCTCCTCGCCCGGTTTCCCTCGGCGGTCCAGAGCGCGGCGACGGGCCACAACCCCTCGCTGCTCGCCAACTACCTTTTTGAGCTGGCCAAAACCTTCAGCCTCTTTTACGAAGCGCTGCCCGTGCTCAAGGCGCCGGACAAGGTCAAGCGAGCCCGGCTGCTCTTGCTGCGCAGCGTCCAGACGGTGCTCGCCAGCGGCCTGCAGCTGCTGGGCATTACCGCGGTGGAGCAGATGTAGCGGTGCTGTGCTATACTAAAGTCAGCTTGTAGCTTTCAGCTGCTAGCTGTTAGAGGGGTAATAACAAAAGCCCACTATGTCCTAAAAGCTAACAGCTAAAAGCTCCCTCATTTAAAGCCTGGTATGGCTAAAGCAAAACATACCATCCTCGTCGTCGAAGACGATCCGCTCCTCCTCGACCTCTACCGGTTGAAGCTGCGGGCCGAAGGTTTTGCCGTGGTGACGGCAACCAACGGCCGCGAGGGCGTCGAGGCGGCGCTGGTGAGCAAGCCGGAGCTGATTTTGCTCGACATCCTGATGCCCGAGGTTGACGGCTACGCCGCGCTCAAGAAGCTCAAGAGCGATGAGCGGACCAAAAAGATTCCGGTGATCATCTTCTCCAACCTCTCCCAGAGCTGGGAGATCGAGAAGGGCTTAAAGCTCGGCGCTGACGACTTCGTGATCAAGACCAGCCTGACGCCGGCCCAGCTGGCGGAGAAGGTCAAGGAATATTTTTGATAATTCATAAGGTTTAAATTTATGGATGAACAGTCTATTAATAATCAAACCGGATCGGTACAAAAAAAGCCACGATTAAGAAGGAGAACCATTATACTAGTTGTGGTGACGATAGTAGTCTTATTGCTGGTTAGTATTTTCGTAATATACTCATATTCGAAAGATCTTGATGTTCCCTTTATAAGCCAAGGGATTCCCGTGTCAGTTCCTGATTGTCCTCCCAAAGAGCAAACAAGGCCAGACGGATCGACGTATCGACCCCAACCTACTGGAGATTGCCTAGATGCCATCAACCGCTGGTAGTGTGGCGAGAGTCGAGTCCCTCGTCTACCCGAAAATTTTACGCTCGCTTTTGCCCGACCGCTAGAAACGAGAGCCGAGGCTCTCGCCTACCCGCCATCATGAGGGTAGCTCGGAGCCTCTTGCTCCGAGCTGAAAAATGGGCGGCCACGGCTCGCCACGCTGGCGTAGCGGGCGCAAGGGCTGTGGCCACCTGTGGGGTAGGAATTTTTCTACATAGGCGGTTGTTCTCGTCTATTCCGCGTAGTAGAACCTTCATGGTTCCGCGCAATATTTAGCCGACCCATCACGCCCAGGACTAAAGTTCTGGGCTTATTATCTAAGCCCACTAATGTGGGCTGGTATCGCAAGAGCATGCAGTCCGCTTTAGCGGACTTTGTCTGTCAGCCCCGTGCTTTAGCTCGGGGCGATAGTTTGCCGGCCACAGTGTCAACGCTGCGGCCTCCACCTGCGCCTTTTGACGGCGCGGTTTTTTTTAGCTATACTAAAGCAGTATTTACCCGCCTATGAGCAGTACCACTACAGCCCGCGAAAAAGAAATTTTGCAGTACTGGCGCGAGCAAAACATTTTTGAAAAGAGCGTGCAAAAAGACGCGCCGAAAGGCGAGTATGTTTTTTATGACGGCCCGCCGTTCGCGACCGGCCTGCCCCACTACGGCCACCTCGTCGCGTCAATCATGAAAGATGTCGTGCCGCGCTACCAGACGATGCGCGGCTTTCGCGTCGAGCGCCGCTGGGGCTGGGACTGCCACGGTCTGCCGATTGAAAACATCGTGGAAAAAGAGCTCGGATTCAAGCAGAAAAAAGACATCATCGCCTACGGCATCGACAAGTTTAACGAAACCTGCCGCTCGAAAGTTTTGAGCTACGCCCGAGAGTGGGAGAAAACCATTGAACGCCTCGGCCGCTGGGCGGACATGCAGAACGCCTACCAAACGATGGATCGCGACTACATGGAGAGCATCTGGTGGGTTTTCAAGGAGCTCTGGGACAAAAAACTGATTTACCAAGACTACCGGTCGTTGCACATCTGCCCGCGCTGCGAGACGACGCTCTCCCAGCAGGAGGTCAGCGAGGGCTACCAGGACGTTACCGATATCTCCGCCATCGTAAAGTTTGAACTGGTTGATGAACCCGGCACATTCATTTTAGCCTGGACGACCACGCCGTGGACCCTGCCGGGCAACGTGGCGTTGGCGGTCAGTACGGACTCGGTTTACGTCCAAGTTACTGACGCCGCTGATGGGAAAAAGTACATTTTACAAAAAGAAACCTGCGAACGGGTACTGGCGCACCGTCCCGGTGACTATGCCGTGGTTCAAGAGTTTAAGGGGTCGGCGTTAGTTGACCGCAAGTACCAGCCGCTGTTTCCTTATTTTAATAAGAGCAAGCTGCCGCGGCGCAAGAACGCGTTTACCGTCTACGCCGCTGACTTTGTCACCACCGAAGAGGGGACCGGCGTGGTCCACATCGCGCCGGGCTTTGGCGAAGACGACTTGAATCTTGGCCGCGAAAAAAAGCTGCCCTTGATTACCCACGTTACTCTCGACGGACATTTCACGCCGGAAGTTAAAGATTTTGCTGGTTTGCCGGTTAAGCCGATTGATGATCCGAAATCAACCGACAAAAAGATCGTTGATTTTTTGCAAGCGCGCGATTCGCTATTTGCGACGAGCGAATTCAGCCACAGCTACCCGCACTGCTGGCGCTGCGAGACGCCGCTTCTGAACTACGCCACCGAATCGTGGTTTGTTAAGGTCACCAAGATTAAAACCAAAGCCATTAAGCTGGCCCAAAAAATTGGCTGGACACCCGAACACATTAAAGAAGGCCGGTTCGGCAAGTGGCTCGAAGGGGCGCGGGACTGGTCCATTTCACGCCAGCGCTTCTGGGCGTCGGTGATGCCGATTTGGCAGTGCGACCAGGCGTGCGGCGAGCAGATCGTGTTTGGTTCAGCGGCTGAACTGGAGGCGGCCAGCGGCCAAACGGTTGCCGACCTGCACAAGCACGTCGTTGACCTTGTTACGTTTGCCTGCAAAAAGTGCGGCGGGATCATGCGGCGCGTGCCGGACGTGCTCGACACCTGGTTTGACAGCGGCTCGATGCCCTACGCCCAGATGCACTACCCGTTTGAAAACCAGGAACGGTTTGAAAAAAATTTCCCGGCCGAGTTCATCGCCGAGGGCGTGGACCAGACCCGCGCCTGGTTTTACTACTTGCACGTGCTGGCTACGGCGCTCAAAAAAAAGCCGGCGTTTAAAAACGTCATTGTCAACGGCATCGTCCTGGCCGAGGACGGCAAGAAGATGTCGAAGAAACTGAATAACTACCCGGACCCGAACGTTGTGCTCGAAACCTACGGCGCCGACGCCCTGCGCTACTACCTGTTGAGCTCGCCGGTGATGGAGGCCGAGAGCATTAATTTTTCCGAAACTGGCGTTAAAGAAGCCCAGCAGCAGACCGTCAACCTGCTCGAAAACGTCCTGTCGTTTTACCTTTTGTTCGCTAAAGATCTCCCGGCCGGCCAGCCCAAGAGCAAGCACCCGCTTGATCGCTGGATTGTCGCCCGGCTCCACCAGCTGATCGCCCAAGCCACCGAGGCGATGGAGGATTACGATTTGGTCCACGCGGTCCGGCCGATTCAGGGTTTCATCGGCGACCTGTCGCGCTGGTACGTCCGCCGCAGCCGCGACCGGTTCAAGGCCGGGGACAAGGCGGCGGTGCGGACGCTCGGCTACGTTCTGGCGGAACTCGCAAAAGTCATCGCACCATTTATGCCGTTCATCGCCGAATCAATCTACCAGCAGTTACAGTTAGGCGAGCCCGCTTCGACCGCGAAGCGAGGCGAGTCGGTCCACCTCGACGCCTGGCCAAAGGCGGGCAAGCGGTTGATTAATCCGGAACTGCTGGCGCAGATGGAGCAGGCGCGAACCATCGTCGAGCGCGGCCTGGCGGCGCGGGCGCTGGCCGGCATTAAGATTCGTCAGCCCTTGCAGCGCTTCTGCAGCGAAGCAGTCGAGAAGTTACCTCCCGAGTTAGTTGAGATCGTCTGCGATGAGTTGAACGTCAAGGAGGTTGTCCAGGGCCCTGAAGCGCTCGACACGACGATCACCGATGCGCTCAAGCTCGAGGGGCTTAGCCGCGAAGTGATTCGCCAGCTGAACCAGCTGCGCAAGGAAACCGGCTTGACGATTGATGATAAGGTGGTACTATATCAGACAGGCCTTGATGAGCTGTTCACCCAGTTTGGCAAAGAGATCAAGCAGGCAACGGGCGCGACCAAGGTTACGCCGGGCGAGGCAGAAAAGATGGTTGAAGTCGGGGGAGGGAAAGTGGGAATTGTGAGAAACGAAAGAAAGTAAGTGAAGTAAGCGAGGTAAGTAAATTAAGTGAAATAGCTAATTAAAATGTAAGACAAGCTAACTTAATTTACTTACTTTACTTAATTTACTCGTAAAACTATGAACATCCAACAAATCTACGAGCTCGCGGTCAAGCTCGGCATCGAGCACGACCTGCGGGGCGAAGCGAGGGTCCGAAAGATTCTGCGCAAAACCAAGGAGCGCTACGAAAAGCTCACGAGCGACAAGAAAAAAGAATTTGATACCGAGGCGCTGCACAATCCCTACTCCGACAGCCGGGTTTTCGTTGATCATGGCCGGGAGGTTAAAAAGGTGCTGGTCGGCATTGATATCCAACCGGCCGAAATTTTGATTGCCAAAGAGCTGGGCGCTGACCTGGTGATCGCCCACCACCCGGTGGGTAGCGCCCTGGCCGACCTCGGCGACGTGATGCATCTTCAAGCCGAGGTGCTCGCAATGTACGGCGTGCCGATTAACATCGCAGAAGCCCTGACCAAGGAACGAATCTCGGAGGTCGCCCGCGGCGTTTCGGCCGTCAACCACTACCGGGCAGTGGACGCCGCAAAGCTTTTTAACATGGGCCTGATGTGCACCCACACCGTTGCCGACAACAACGTCGCGACATTTTTGGATCGGCTCATCAAGAGCAAGAAGCCGGAAACCGTCGGTGAGGTCATTGACGCGCTCAAAACGGTACCGGAGTACCAGGCGGCAATTAAACAAAAATCCGGCCCGACGATTTTTGTCGGCAAATCGGAGAATGCCGCCGGCAGAATTGTGGTGACGGAAATCACCGGCGGCACCGAAGGGGCGGTGGGTATCTACGAACGAATGTCGCACGCCGGCATCGGCACGATCGTCGGGATGCACATGAGCGAAGAGCGCAAGGGTGAGGCCCAGAAAAACCACATTAACGTGGTCATCGCCGGCCACATGTCGTCCGACTCGCTGGGCATGAACCTGTTCCTCGATGAACTGGAAAAGAAGGGCATTGAAATTGTGCCGTGCTCCGGGTTGATCCGGGTCAGCCGGAATAAAAAACGGGCGGCGAAAAAAGCCGCCGCGCGCCCGGCGCGAAAGATCGTGCGAAGAAAAAAGTAACTCGCCTGCCCCCTCACCCGCAAAAATTAATCAAGGCTCCCTCTCCCACCAGGGGAGAGGGGGCTTTTTAAAAGGCGTCTTTACCTGGAGCTCCTCTCTCCCCTCTGTGGGGGAGAGATTGGGAGAAAAAGGTGCAGGTCGGGCGCTTTTGCCCGACCGTAATTTTTTTTG
>MHIL01000025.1:5088-15736 GCA_001817495.1 Candidatus Buchananbacteria bacterium RIFCSPHIGHO2_02_FULL_56_16 | reverse complement strand
CGCCGCTCGCGAGCGGCGGGGTGGCTACCCGCGATGTTGTGGCGTTTTAGCAGCCGCAGTCAAAGCCGCGGCCTCCAGCTATCGCGTAGCCGCGAGTCGTGCTCGCTTATAAAAAAAGAGACCATGCCATTGGTCTCAAAGGTGGCGGAGTAGGGTCAATCATTTTGTTCATCGTTCGGCGTTTCGTTGAGATCGTCTCTCAATGTTTTATCAAAGAGCTTCTCCTCCTCTGGCGTAGTGGGTATAATTTTGACTGTTTTGCCATCAGTCCGTCGAACAAGAATTTCGTGCCCCGCCTCTATCGTATCAAGGAACCATTTCTCCTTGGCCAATCCGCGTCGCACGACCTGGGTCATGCTCCTGCCTTCACGTTGGCTCAAGTTTTCCAGTTGTCGGTATGCTTCACCGCTAAATCGGAACTGGACACGCCGATCTCGATCTGATTCTAGCTCTTCCATGATCATCCTCCTGGAACAACCGTAGTGAAACTAGTGTAACCCTCGTGCGGCGATGGTGTCAACACCCTTTAATTTAGCGGAAGAAATAACCACCCTGGTTGAAAAAAAACCCGGCCTTCGCTACAATACCATTGTATGATTGCTTCACTCAAAGGCGTAGTGACCTACAAGAGTCCCCAGTTGCGCAAGGACTCCTATTTTGTCATTGAGGCCGGCGGGGTCGGCTACAAGGTCTACGCGCCGCTAAGCAATCTCAAGAAGATGAGCGAAGGCAAAACGGTTACCGCCTACACCTACCTGGCGGTCTCCGAGCGGGCGATGGACCTCTACGGCTTTTTGGATCCGGCGGATAAAACGTTTTTCACGCTGCTGCTTGAAGTGCCCGGCATCGGGCCGAAGTCGGCGCTGGGGATTTTGGATAAAACCACGATGGCCGAGGTCCAGCGGGCGATTCTCGACAACGATCCCGAAGTGCTGACCCAGCTGGCCGGCTTGAGCGAGAAGACGGCGGAAAAAATTATCGTGGCATTGAAAAGCAAGGTCGAGAGCCTGACGGCCCGACCAAGAGGCGGTAAGCAGGCCCCGGCCGAGCGTTCGGCCGACAGCGAGGCGTTCGAGGCGCTGGTCAGCATCGGCTACAGTGCCATCGAGGCTCGCCGGGCGCTCAACCAGGTTGATCAAAAGATCGCTGACAGCTCCCAGCGGGTGAAAGCGGCGCTCAAACTTCTGGCTCAAAAATAATGTTGCGTCATTTAAAACGGTTCATCCCGAAATTTTTACTGTCGGCCTACCACCGGTCGCTGGCGCTGTTGGCGAGCACGGTTTACCGTTCGCCGTCGGAGAAGTTGATCGTCATCGGGGTGACCGGCACCTCGGGCAAGTCAACCGTCGTCTACCTGGTCGCCAAGCTCCTGGAGCGCGCCGGCTTTCGGGTCGGCGCGGCGTCAACGATTCTTTTTAAGGTCGCCGACCGCGAGTGGCAGAACGACACCAAGATGACGATGCCAGGCCGGTTCTCGCTCCAGCGGCTGATCAGCCAGATGGTGCGGGTCAACTGTCAGTACGCGATTATCGAAACAAGCTCCCAGGGCATCGAGCAGTTCCGTCACCTCGGCATCAACTACGACGTCGCCGTCTTCACCAACCTGTACCCGGAGCACCTCGAAGCTCACGGCGGGTTCGAGCACTACAAGGCGGCCAAGCTGAAGCTGTTCGCCAAGCTCAAAACCGACCGGCCGAAGCTGATTGCCAATCGGCGGATTCCGAAAGTCATGATCGCCAACGCCGACGACGAGCACAGCGCCGATGTGCTACAGTACCCGGCTGATGAAAAATTTGTTTTTACCGCTACCGGCGCCGCGGCCAAAGATGCCCAGACAGTGACCGCGCACGACGTAGTCCAGAGCGGAGCGGGGATGAGCTTTACGATTGATAGCACGCCATTTCACCTGAAACTGCTCGGCAGTCACAACCTCTCCAACGCGCTCGGGGCAATCGCGGTCGGCCGTTCCCAGGGTTTAACGCTGACGAGTATCGCGGCCCTCCTCGCCGCGGTGGGCGGTGTTCCGGGCCGTCTCGAGTTTATTGATGAGGGGCAGCCATTCGCAATCATCGTTGATTACGCATTCGAGCCTAAGGCGGTTGAGAGTTTATACGCCGTGGTCAAGCTGCTGCCTCACCGGCAGGTGATTCACGTGCTCGGCAGCGCTGGTGGCGGCCGCGACCGCTCGCGCCGGCCGGTGCTCGGCGAGCTCGCCGGCCGCAACGCCGACTACGTCATCATCACCAACGAGGATCCCTACGACGACGATCCGCAGCAGATTATCAATGAGGTTGCCGCCGGCGCGCTCGCGGCCGGTAAAAAGTTGGGTAAGACGGCTTTCAAAATCATGGATCGTCGTAAGGCGATTGCTAAGGCGCTGCGTCTGGCGATGCCCAACGACATCGTGCTCATCACCGGCAAGGGCAGCGAGCAGGCGATCGTGGTGAAGAACAACAAAAAGGTACGCTGGGACGATCGGCAGGTAGTGAGGGAGGAGCTTAAGAAGGTAGTTGGTAATTTGTAGTTTGTAATTTGGGCGTGGAGGTACCTTTTAAAAATGAAAATCGGCCCCTCAATACAAATTACTCACACCAATTGCAAGCTATGCCTGGCTTTGAAAATCTTAATATCTGCAAAAGAGCAAAGAGGGTAAGAAGTTAAGTAGTTTGTAATTTGTATTTGGTAATTTGGGCAAGGCAAGATTAGTGCCTCAATACAAATTACTCACACAAAGTACAAGCAAAAAAGCTCTCGTAGCCCTCCTGTTGACATTTTGTGGACAAGTTAAATCGTGTGAGCTGTTTTTTTTACCGCCGTGGTATTTTTTTTAACCTATTTTAGCTAAAATAAAACAATTTCCACATCTGAAGATATTTTGCAGGGAAGAATATTTGACAACTGAAAAAAAGTCTGCTACTATTGAAAAGCTATTTTCCACAAGTTCACCACTGTTTCGACGGCTCGAAATAGTTTAAAAACACCTGTAGTGGGCCTCTCTTTTTGGAATAATTAACTCGTTGCGATCTCGAAACTCGCTTCCCGATTTGGGTTGGGAGCAATTTTTGTTGTTTGTTTGGTCTTAGTCATTGAACTCTCATACGACTCACCCTATGAGCCAAGCGACAAACCAACGAATTGCCTTTACCAAGCTCCGAGCGGCGGTGCCGATGCCCGACCTCATCGAGGTACAGAAGAGCTCGTACGACTGGTTTTTGCGGCAGGGATTGAAAGATCTCTTTGAAGAAGTTTCGCCGATTCAGGATTTCATCGGCCGCGACCTCGAGCTGTACTTCGGTGAGTTTTACCTCGATGAGCCGAAGTTCGACGAGGTGACGAGCAAGCAGAAAAACTTAAGTTTCGAGTCGGCGCTGCGCGTCAAAGCCAAGCTGGTCAATAAGAAGACGAGCCAGCAGATTGAGCAGGAAATCTACCTGGGTGATTTCCCCCTGATGACTGATCGGGGGACGTTCATCATTAACGGCATCGAGCGGGCGGTCGTTTCCCAGCTCATCCGGTCCTCGGGCGTGTTTTTCACCTCGGAAACTTTCGGTGAGCGCCGGTACTACGGCGCCAAGATCATTCCGAACCGCGGCTCGTGGCTTGAGTTTGAAACCGATCTCAACAACGTCATCTGGGTGAAGATTGACCGTAAGCGTAAGGTGGCCATCACCTCGCTGCTGCGGGCGTTTGGCGTCGCCAGCGATGAGGAAATTTTAGAATTGTTTAAAGAGACCGATACTAACCCCGACGTTTCATATATTAAAAATACGCTCGCCAAAGACGTCGCCCACAATGAGGGTGAGGGGCTTAAGGAAGTGTACAAGCGTATCCGTCCCGGCGACCTGGCCACCACCGATAACGCCAAGTCGTTGATCTACTCAATGTTTTTTAAGTTCGACCGGTACGACTTCGACCGGGTCGGCCGGTACAAAATCAACCAGCGCTTCAACCAGGAGGTGCCCATCACCAAGGAAAATCGGGTGCTCCGGGTGGACGACGTGGTGAACGTCATCAAAGAAATCATCCGGCTGAATAACAGCCAGAAAGAAGCCGACGACATCGACCACCTCGGCAACCGGCGGGTCCGCGCCATCGGTGAGCTGGTCCAGAACAAGTTTCGGATTGGCTTGGCCCGGATGGAGCGGATCATCAAAGACCGGATGAGCACGCTGGACATCGCCGAAATCAACCCGAACCGCCTGATCAACGCCCGGCCGGTCATCGGCGCGGTCAAAGAATTCTTTATGTCGTCCCAGCTCTCGCAGTTCATGGACCAGACCAACCCGCTGGCTGAGCTGGAGCACAAGCGCCGGCTCTCGGCGATGGGCCCGGGCGGTTTATCGCGCGAGCGGGCCGGGTTCGACGTCCGCGACGTCCACCCCACCCACTACGGCCGCATCTGTCCGATCGCGACGCCTGAAGGTCCGAACATCGGCCTCGTCGGCCACCTGGCCTGCTACGCCCGGATTAACGAGTACGGCTTTATTGAGACGCCGTTTCGCCGGGTTAAGCATGACGTCAAGAACGTCGCGGCCGAAACCCGCGGCGAGCTGGCGCTGCGCGACATCAACGACCCCGCCACCAACGAGCTGATTATCGCCGCCGGCCAGACCATCACCGACGCCCTCGCCAAGAAGCTCGAGAAAGTATCGGCGATTACCACCGTGCCGATCAAGCCGCGGGTCACCGAGGTAACGAAGTACCTGACGGCGTTCCAGAGCGAAAACGCGATTACCACCGCCGCTACCACCCCGATTGACGAGCAGGGCTACTTTCTAGTCGAGCAGGCAGAGGTCCGGCGCTACGGCGAACCGGAGATTGAGAGTGTCAACGCCCTTGACTACATGGACGTCGCGCCGAACCAGATCATCAGCGTCGGCACGTCGTTGATTCCGTTTTTGGAGCACGACGACGCCGTTCGCGCCCTGATGGGCTCAAACATGCAGCGCCAAGCCGTACCCTGCATCAAGGCGGAAGCGCCGATCGTCGGCACGGGCATCGAAGCCAAGGCGGCGTTCGACTCCGGCCACCTGGCCATTGCCGAAGCTGACGGGACGATCCGGGCGGTCCAGACCGACCGGATTGAAGTCCTCCACCACGACGGCCAGGTGAAGGAGTACCATTTGAATAAGTTCGTCCGGTCCAACGCCTCGACCTGCATCAACCAGCGGCCGATTGTCACCAAGGGCCAGGCGGTCACGCGCGGTACGGTGCTGGCCGACGGCCCGGCCACCGACCACGGCGAGCTGGCCCTCGGCCATAACATCCTGGTCGGCTTTATGGCCTGGGAAGGCTACAACTACGAAGACGCGGTAATCATTTCCGAACGGCTGGTCCAGCAGGACATGTACACCTCAATCTACATTGAAGATTTTCAAATTGAAGTTCGCGACACCAAGCTCGGACCCGAGGTTGTCACCGCCGACATCCCCAACATCGGCGAAGAGAAGCTCAAGGATTTGGATTCCGAAGGCGTGGTCCGGATCGGCGCGTTCGTTAAGTCGGGCGACATTTTGGTCGGTAAGATTACCCCCAAGGGCGAGACCGAGCTCTCGGCCGAAGAACGGCTGCTGCGGGCGATTTTCGGCGAGAAGGCCCGCGACGTTCGCGACAGCTCGCTTTACCTCGAGCACGGTGAGCAGGGCAAGGTCGTTGACATCAAAATGTTCTCCCGCGAGAAAGGCGATAAGCTCTCGTCGGGCGTCATTAAGATGATCCAGGTTTCAATCGCCAACCTGCGCAAGATTCAGGTCGGCGACAAGATGGCCGGCCGCCACGGCAACAAGGGTGTGGTGTCAATCATCCTGCCGGCCGAAGACATGCCGTTCATGGCCGACGGCACGCCGATCGACGTCGTTCTCTCGCCGCTGGGCGTCGTCTCCCGTATGAACCTCGGCCAGATTTTGGAAACGCACCTGGGCCTGGCCGCCCGCAAGCTCGGCTACAAGGTGATGAGCCCGGCGCTCGACGGCGTCAACGAGGAGACCATCAAGAGCGAGCTGGCCCGCGCCGGCTACAATCCCAACGGTAAGATGACGCTCTACGACGGCCGGTCCGGCCTGGCGTTCGATGAGCCCGTGACGGTAGGCCAAACCTACATGCTCAAGCTGAACCACATGGTTGAAGATAAAATCCACCAGCGTTCGATCGGTCCCTACTCGCTGATTACCCAGCAGCCGCTGGGCGGTAAAGCCCAGTTCGGCGGCCAGCGGTTCGGCGAAATGGAAGTCTGGGCGCTGGAAGCGTACGGCGCGGCCCACGCCCTGCAGGAAATTTTGACGATCAAATCCGACGACGTCGCCGGCCGCTCCAAAGCCTACGAGTCAATCATCAAAGGCGAAGAGATTAAGAAGCTCAACGTGCCTGAATCGTTCAACGTCCTGCTGCGCGAGTTGAACGGCCTGTGCCTGAACGTTGACCTGCTCAAGGACGGCAAGAAGGTCGAACCCGACCGGCTGGAATCGCGCCTCGAGGCCGACAGCCGCCCGTCCACCCGGTACGACGCCGACAAGAGGATCACCGACGCTAAACATAGAACGCTATGATCGACGAAGAGAAAAAAGCCCTCGATTTTGACGCCCTGCGGCTGACCCTGGCGTCGCCGGCCCAGATTCACGAGTGGTCGCACGGCGAGGTTATCAAGCCCGAAACCGTCAACTACCGGACCCAGAAGCCGGAGAAGGACGGCTTGTTTTGCGAGCGGATTTTCGGCCCCTCGAAAGACTGGGAGTGCTACTGCGGCAAGTACAAAAAAATCCGGTACAAGGGTATCGTCTGCGACAAGTGCGGCGTCGAGGTGACGCGTTCGGTCGTGCGCCGCGAGCGGATGGGCCACATCGACCTGGCGGCGCCGTGCTCGCACATCTGGTTCTTGCGCGGCGTGCCGTCCAAGATTGGTTTGATTCTCGACCTGCCGCCCCAGGCGATGGAGAAGGTCATCTACTACGCCGACTTTATTATCACCAGCGTTGACGACGATTTGAAAAAAGAAACGATCGAGCAGATCCGACGCGAGTTTAAAACCAAGAAGCAGAAAATCGAGAGCGACGTTGACCAGCAGCTCAACGTCGCCAAGACGCGCATCAGCCAGGAGAAAAAGGGCGACGAAGGCGCTCGCCAGATTGAGGAGGAGGCGGTCCGGCTCCAAGACGTCAAGAAGCAGCGGTTGCGCGAGCTCGAAGAGGCGCTCCAGCTGGCTGAGGCCGAGCTCAAGGAGCTGAAGGCCTTAAAGATTGTCTCGGAGCATACCTACCAGGACCTGGCGCTGAAGTACGGCCACCTGTTTGAAGCCGGCATCGGCGCCGAGGCGATCCACGCCCTGCTGGGCGAGATTAACCTCGAGAAGCTGGTCGCCCGGCTCGAGCAGGCACTGCCGGAATCGCACGGCGCCCAGAAAGAAAAGATCGCCAAGCGTTTGCGGCTGGCCAGCAACCTGGCCAAAAACAACATTCATCCGGACTGGATGATACTGACCACCGTGCCGGTGATCCCGCCCGACCTGCGGCCGATGGTACCCCTCGACGGCGGCCGGTTTGCAACCTCCGACTTGAACGACCTCTACCGGCGGATCATCAACCGCAACAACCGGCTCAAGCAGCTCGTCGAGCTCAACGCGCCGGAAGTGATCACCCGCAATGAGAAGCGGATGCTCCAGGAAGCGGTTGATGCGCTGATTGACAACAGCGCCCGCCACGGCAAGACCGTGGTCGCCTCGACCGGCCAGCGCCGAATGCTCAAGTCGTTAGCCGACATCCTTAAGGGAAAGCAGGGCCGGTTCCGCCAGAACCTGCTCGGTAAGCGGATTGACTACTCCGGTCGCTCGGTCATCGTCGTCGGACCCAAGCTCAAGCTCCACCAGTGCGGCCTGCCCAAGCGGATGGCCCTTGAGCTGTTTAAGCCGTTCATCATTAGCCGGCTGATTCGCGAAGAGTACGTCCACAACGTTCGGAGCGCCAACCGTTTTATCGAGAGCGGCCGCTCGGAGGTGTGGGACATCCTCGAAGACATCGTCAAGCAGGCCACCGTAATGCTCAACCGGGCGCCGACGCTCCACCGGCTCGGCATCCAGGCGTTCCACCCGATACTGATTGAAGGTAAAGCAATCCAGGTCCACCCGCTGGTCTGCGAGGCGTTTAACGCCGACTTCGACGGCGACCAGATGGCGGTCAACGTGCCGCTAACCAAAGAGGCCAGGTGGGAAGCCGAAAACCTGATGCTCTCCAGCCACAACCTGCTCAAGCCGGCCACCGGTGACCCGGTCGCCAAGCCGACCAAGGACATCGTCTGGGGCTGCTACTACATGACGCTGGTCAAGCAGCAAGAAGCCGACCCGAAGGTGTTCGCCAACCCTCAAGAGGCGCTCTTAGCCTACCGAATGGACATCATTAAGATTCAGCAGTGGATCAAGGTCAGGCCCGACTCGTGGCTCGGAAGCCGCCTGCCTGCCAAAGAGAAACACCAGCTGTTTGAGACGTCGGTCGGCCGGATTTTATTTAACCAGATTCTGCCGGACGGCTACCCGTTCGTGAACACCACCACCGACGCCAAGGGGCTGCGGCAGGTTATCAGCGAGTGTCTCGAACGTTACGATAACGACCGGGTGGCCCAGCTCCTCGACGACATGAAAGAATTAGGGCTGCGCTACCTGACCCGTTCCGGTTACTCGTGGGGGATGGATGACATTCCAAAGATTTTGAAAAAGGAAGAAGTAATCGCCCAGGGTGAGCGGGAGGTGGCCGAGGTCAAAGAGCAGTACCAGTCCGGCCTCCTCACCGACAGCGAACGGCACATTAAGATCATCGAGACCTGGATGGGGGTGAAGGAAAAAATCGTTGAATTGAGCCGCGGCGGCCTTGATCAGTTCGGCCCGATCTACACCATGGTTGAGTCCGGCGCCCGTGGCAGCTGGGGCCAGCTGATTCAGATTGTCGGCATCAAGGGGCTGGTGACCAACCCGGCCGGAGAAATTATTGAGCTGCCGGTCAAGGGCAACTTTAAGGAAGGTTTCGATGTGCTCGAATACTTCATCTCAACCCACGGCGCCCGCAAGGGGCTCTCGGACACGGCGCTGCGAACCGCTAACGCCGGCTACCTGACCCGCCGGCTGATTGACGTGTCCCAGGATTTAGTGATCAGCGAGGAAGACTGCGGCGACACCGAGGGCGTAACGCTGACCAAGCAGTCCTGCGAAGCGGTCGGCATCAGCCTCGAGGAACGCCTCAAGGGCCGGTACACGATTGAGAAGATTGTCCATCCTAAAACCAAGAAAACCATCGTTCCAGCTCATGCGCTGATTGACAGCGCCAGAGCCAAGCAGGTCGCCGACCTAGGTTTGACCGCGATTACCCTTCGCTCGGTGCTGAGCTGCCGATCCTACCGCGGGCTGTGCCAGCGCTGCTATGGCTGGGATTTGGCCTACAACCGGCTGGCGGCCATGGGTACCGCGGTAGGCATCATCGCCGCCCAGAGCATCGGCGAACCCGGCACCCAGCTGACGATGCGTACCTTCCACACCGGCGGTGTCGCCGGCCTGGACATCACCCAGGGGTTGCCGCGCGTCGAAGAAATTTTTGAAGCTCGGCCGCCGCGAAACCGGGCGTTCATGGCCGAGAGCGACGGCACGGTCAAGATCGAAGAACCGGATCGGAACAAGCCGGGCCGGAGCTACTTTCGAGTCGTCAAGGTTGTATCAGAAGCAGTCGCCCAGGATCTCTACCCCTTCGGTAAGAAGGCTAAAAAGAAAGCGACCAAAAAGGACGTCATGTTGGCCATTACCGACGGCGCGACGGTTAAGCAGGGAGATGTGCTCTTCACCAACGCCGCCGGCTCTAAGGTGGCGGCGAAGCGACCCGGTACGGTGAAGCTTGAAGCCGATACGGTCATCGTCGTTTTAACCGAGGCGCAAGCCACCGCCTACCAGGTTCCGCCGGAGTTTAACATCGTGGTGCACAATGGTGACCTGGTGGGCAAGGGTGATCCGCTCACCGACGGCAGCCTCGACCTGCGCCAGCTCCACCGCCTCCAGGGCCGCGTCGCCACCCAGCGCTACATCATCGATGAAATTCAGTCCATCTACTCCTCACAGGGCCAGAAGCTCAACGACCGGCACGTCGAGCTGATCGCTCGCCAGATGTTCTCCCGGTCGCTGGTCAAGGAGTCCGGCGATTCTGACCTCTTGGTCGGCGAGCGGATTGCCAACCCCGAGCTGGTGCGCGTTAATGCCGAGATCGGCAAAAAGAAGGGGAAGCAAATCGAGGCTGAAGAGCTGCTGCTGGGAATCACCAAGGTGTCGCTCTCAACGTCTAGCTTCCTGTCGGCCGCTTCGTTCCAGGAGACCGCCCGGGTGCTGATTAACGCCGCCGTCGAGGGACGGATCGACCGGCTCGAGGGGCTCAAGGAGAACGTGATTATCGGCCGGCTCATTCCCGCCGGTACCGGCTTTCACCACCGCCAAGGCTGATTCTAACCATACAAACTATCCGCAACAGAGCGCTCTTCGGGGCGCTTCTGTGCTTATTGACAGTTAACTTGTAACAATGAACCATTGACAGCTTTGACCTTCACCCCGCATCACAGCCTTACGGTCAGGGCCTCCTGTGGTGCGGGGTTCACGACGAGGCTCGTTCATGCTAAAATAATACCGTCTGTA
>MHIL01000025.1:0-5067 GCA_001817495.1 Candidatus Buchananbacteria bacterium RIFCSPHIGHO2_02_FULL_56_16 | reverse complement strand
ATAGAACCTTGCGAGACCTGGAGTTTACCCGACCCAACCTGGAGGTCTCTGCCGAAACCAAGCAGAGTATCGCGGCAGTGCTGCTGATTTTACTCGGCATAGTGGGCTTTTTTAGTTTAGTTGATCTGGCCGGAACGGTCGGCGTGTACCTGGATGCTTTGCTGCGGTACACCTTCGGCGTGCTGCGCTGGCTCACGCCGCTGATTCTGGTCATGCTGGGCTACTGGCTGTTGCGTCCCTCGAGGTACGACCTGCGCTTTTCTAACTACCTTGGTTTAGCCATCTTTGCCTTAAGCATCACCGGTTTCATTCATCTCGCCAGCCATTCGCAGGACCTGCTCGTGGCGGCGCGAGCCGGACAAGGCGGCGGCTACGCCGGCTTGGCGCTGTCGCTCATCCTGATGAAGGCGCTGGGATTCTGGGCCGGCCTCGTCCTGCTTTTGGCGCTGATTTTGATCGGACTGTTTCTACTCTTCAACGCCTCGTTCTCCGACCTGTCCGCCGCGGGCAGCCATCTCAAAGGCTGGTCGGGGGTGCTGCGCGATCTCTCGATGCGCCGGCGGGTGAAGAAGCTCCAGGCGGACAAGGAACGGGAGTACTCGAGTAACGGCGGCTTGCCCGAGGAAGCGGCGACGTTCTCGGCCAAGGCGGTGGAAGCGGCGGTGGAGGATGACGATGCGAGTGGGGATGGGGGAGAGGAAGAAGATGAGGGAGCGAAAGCCAACCGTGAACTGAACGTCGGCGTGCGAAAGTTCAAGCAGACTAAGATTGACATGCCGCTCGACCTTTTGACCAGCGTTACCAGCAAGCCGCGGGGCGGCGACATCGAGGCGAACAAGGCCATCATCCAAAAGACGCTCGAGAACTTTCGGATTCCCGCCGAGATGGGCGATGCCCAGGTCGGCCCGACCGTCACCCAGTACACCTTGAAGCCGGCCGAGGGCGTCAAGCTCTCGCGCATCACCGGGCTGTCCGACAACCTGGCGCTGGCGCTGGCCGCCCACCCGATTCGGATTGAGGCGCCGATTCCCGGCCGGGCGCTGGTCGGCATCGAGGTGCCCAACACCACCAAGGCAATTGTGCCGCTCAAGGATATCCTGGGCAGCAAGCAGTTCAGCGAACGGACCTCGCCGATGATGGTTTCATTGGGCAAAGACGTAATGGGCCGGCCCTGGCTGGCTGATATTAAAAAGATGCCCCACCTCCTGATCGCCGGCTCAACCGGTTCGGGCAAGAGTGTGGCCATCAACAGCCTGATCCTGTCGCTCTTGTTCCAGAACGGCCCGGGCGAGCTCAAGTTCATTATGGTTGACCCGAAGCGGGTCGAGTTGCCAATCTACAACGGTATCCCCCACCTGCTGACGCCGGTGATCACCGACGTGAAAAAAACCATCAACTCGCTGCGCTGGGCGATCGGCGAGATGGAGCGCCGGTTCGAGATCCTCTCCCAGGCTCACAAGCGAAACCTTGAGTCGTACAACAGCACCATGCCGGAAAAGATTCCCTACATCGTGTTCATTATTGACGAGCTCGCTGACCTGATGGCGGCGGCCGCGCCGGAGGTCGAGGGCGCCATCGTCCGGCTGGCCCAGATGTCCCGCGCCGTCGGCATCCACCTGGTGCTGGCGACCCAGCGGCCGTCGGTTGACGTCATCACCGGCTTGATTAAAGCCAACATCACCTCGCGGATTGCGTTTTCCGTCGCCTCGCTGGTCGACTCGCGGACGATCCTGGACATGTCCGGCGCCGAGAAGCTGCTGGGCCGCGGCGATATGCTCTACATCTCGGCCGAACTGGGCAAGCCCAAGCGGCTCCAGGGGGCGTTCGCGTCCGATGAAGACATTAAGCGGGTGGTCGACCATTTGAAAGACAAAGCCGAGCCAGACTACGTCGAAGCGGTCACCGAAAAGAAAGAGATCGAGTTCGCTTCGTACGCCGGCGGCGGTGACGACGGTGACGACGATCCGCTGTTGCCTGAAGCCAAAGAGGTGATTCTGCAGGCCAAGAAGGCGTCGGCGTCCTTGCTCCAGCGCCGGCTGAAAGTCGGCTACGCCCGGGCAGCCCGCATCCTCGACCTGCTGGAGGCTCAAGGCTTCATTGGTCCGGGCGACGGAGCGAAGCCCCGCGACATATTGATCCAATCGGCCGCCAGTGGTACCATAGAGAATCAGGACCAATCGGCCGTCGAAGTCGCTGAGAGCGATGATACTAGTGATCGTCTGACGTGATATTTATGGCTCTGTTTCAAACTAAAAATATTCAATGCAACCCCAGCTTAGGCGAAATGCTGGCGGCTCAGCGCGCGGGCCGGTCGGTCAGCTTGCGCCAAGCGGCGCGAGAGACGAAGGTGACGACCCGTTACCTCCAGGCGCTCGAGGAGGGTACCTACGACCAGCTGCCGGGTGCCGTCTACGCCAAGAGTTTTTTGAAAGTGTACGCCCGGTACCTCGGGCTCGAGGCTGCGCCGCTGATTCAGGCGTACTGCAGCGAGCAAAAAATTTACCACCAGGCGGTCAGCTCCGTTCCCCGGCTCGACGCCAGTAAGCCGGTCGAGCGCGTCCTGTGGTCAAAGCTGATGGTTACGCCACGAATCATCCGTAATGCCTTGATTGGGCTGGTCGTCGTGACGATCCTGGGCTACCTCGGCCTGAAGGTGAGCGCGATTGTCGAGCCGCCGACACTGGTAGTTTCCAGCCCGCAAGACAACCTGGTCACCAGCGATACGGTGATTGAAATCAGCGGCACGGCCGAGCAGGAGGCGGTCGTCAAGATTAACGGTCAGGAGGTGCTCACTGACGCTCAAGGAACGTTTGTCGAAACGTTTGTGCTCCAGGCCGGTCCGAACGTCATCGAGGTGACCGCCGAGAAGAAGCACAGCAAACAGGCGAAAGTATTTCGTCAGGTAATGGTAATTGAGGAGGGTTAACCAACGGTTCCGCAGCGTCCGCCTTTTGGCGGTTGGCGGCGGAATTACGAAAGGGACCATATGGTCAAGAAAACCGACCAATCAACAAGCGCGGACGGGAAGCAAAGTCGGCAGAGCGCCACGGCGCAGGCAATCGAGCAAATCAAGGAGCGCTTCGGCGACGGCTCGATTATGAAGCTGGGCGAGGCGAAGCGGATGGAGGTAGCCGCGGTTTCGACCGGCTGCCTGTCGCTCGACATCGCGCTGGGTGTCGGCGGGGTACCCCGCGGCCGGATCATCGAAGTCTACGGCCCCGAAGCGTCGGGCAAGACGACGCTCGCCCAGCACGTCGTGGCCGAGGTTCAGAAGTCGGGCGGTATTGCGGCGTTTATTGACGCCGAGCACGCCCTCGACCCGGACTATGCCCAGAAGATCGGCGTCAACATCAAAGAGCTCTTCATCTCGCAGCCCGACACCGGCGAGCAGGCGCTCGAGATCGTCGAGACGCTGGTGCGTTCCGGCGGCGTTGACGTCATCGTTGTTGACTCGGTGGCGGCCCTGACGCCCAAAGCCGAGATTGAGGGCGACATGGGCGCCCCGCACATGGGCTTACAGGCCCGGCTGATGAGCCAGGCCCTGCGCAAGCTCGCCGGCATCATCTCCAAGAGCCAGACGATCGTGATTTTTATCAACCAGATTCGTCACAAGATAGGAATCTTTTTCGGCAACCCCGAGACGACGCCCGGCGGCAACGCGCTCAAGTTTTACTCGTCGGTTCGCATCGAGGTCCGCCGCGCCGCCCAGATTAAGATGGGCGAGCAGTCCATCGGTAACCGCGTCAAGGCCAAGATCGTCAAGAATAAGGTCGCCCCGCCGTTTCAGACCTGCGAGTTCGACATCATGTACAACGAGGGTATCTCGATTTCCGGCGACGCACTCGACAGCGGCGTGGCCCGCGGCCTGATCGCGAAGTCGGGCAATACCTATAGCTTTAGCGACCAGAAGCTCGGTACCGGCCGGGAGAACGCCAAACAGTTTTTGCGCGAGAATCCCAAGGTGATAGCCGAGATTAAAAAGCAGGTCTGGCAGAAGGTGAGGAGCGGCGAACCGCTGCCGGTTCAAAACCCGAAGTAGTATTTCGGCGGCAACCGTATAAAAAAGAGCCGCGGTCACTCGCGGCTCTTTTCGTTAAGAAAAAAGGGTGCGGCCTTATTCGGCTGCACCCGAGCGGACTTGGGGGAACAAAGTGTTAGTCGGCACCAGCGAGTACGAATACGAGCCCTGCCTCTCCGTCAGTAGGTACAAAGTGCGTTCGCTCATCAGTTGTCAGCTTGGTTTGGCCGTTGGACGAAACAATGGCGTCCACCAGATCGAAGTACTCCGGTTGGTCAACTGGTGGCACGGGTAGTTTTTCGTCGAGCAGCAGGACTCGAGAGATTGCTCCCGGACGGACGGTGGTGTCAATCATCTCGGTGATTTCCGGCGTCGCTTTACAGAAGTACATCCCAGCCAATCGAGCCTTGACTGCCTGGGGTCTTCGCCCCCGGACAGCGCTCCGCAGCTCGACGTTTAGGATAGTCGCTCGAGCTTTCTGACCGTGCTGCATACCTTCCCTGATAACTTCAGTTATCATCCATGGTTGCTGACTCTGTAGCGCCTGTTGCATCTGATATGCTCCTTTCCCTCTACATCGGTATTGGTTGTGAAACACCAAGCCAGCCTAGGCTATGGAGCTCATTGTACGGATATCGGTTAAAAAAGTCAACAAAAAACGCCCCAGCCAGGGCGTTTAAGTGATAAAGGATTAATTTTTTACCCCGCACTACGGCTTACGGCCGTGGCCTAAGGCCTGAACGCTTCGCGATTATTCACAGGCCTCTTACTCGGGGTTTCCTATGGTGCGGGGCTTACGCCCGCTCGACGTACTCGCCGGTTTCCGTGTTGATTCGGATTACGTCGCCCTCTTTGACGAACAGGGGAACGTTCACCTGGTAGCCGGTTTCAATCGTCGCCGGCTTGGTTACCTTACCCTGGGCGGTGTCGCCCTTGATGCCCGGCACGGTGCTGGTAACGGTAAACTCCATTTTGGTCGGCAGCTGGACGGCGATCGGCGTACCGTCGAACAGGAGCAGGTTTACCTCGACGCCCTCTTTAAGAAAATG
>MHIL01000024.1:168-5164 GCA_001817495.1 Candidatus Buchananbacteria bacterium RIFCSPHIGHO2_02_FULL_56_16 | reverse complement strand
ACAACTAAAAACTAGCAACTCACAACTAATCTGGTGCCCAGGGCGGGACTTGAACCCGCACGCTCTTGCGAGCCTAGGCCCTCAACCTAGTGTGTATACCAATTCCACCACCTGGGCTTAGTCAAAGCAGCACATCTGCGAGCTTACCCCGTACGCATCGCCCGTGAGCTGGCTCGCGTGGCGGGCAGGCACCACCTGGGCGCGGGCAACCTTACGCGGTTGCCGACTTTTTTTCTTTGAGACGTTTTTTGTAGCTCCGGAGGTAGTAGAGCTTCGCCTGGCGGACGCGCGCCTGCTTGACCGGCTCAATTTTTACGATCGTCGGCGAGTAGAGGGGAAAGATTTTCTCGACACCGACGCCTTCCGAGATTTTTCTGACGGTAATGGTCGCCTGCGGCTGGCTGCCGTGGCGGCGGCCGAGCACGATCCCTTCAAAGATCTGGACCCGCTCCTTTTCACCCTTCGGCCCCTTTTCTTTAATTTTTTGGTGCACCCGTACCGTCATCCCGGGTTTGATCGCCGAGAGCGCTGCGGTCGGCGCGGTTGCCGCTTTGGGTTGCTCAACTTTCTTTTTTTCCTCCGATTGGTTATTACCTGCCATAGCAATGACTGGGTTATGAGTAAGGTGATAGCACCTCTGCACTATAAGCCAGATAAGTGATTTTGTCAAGATTCTAGTTCCTTGGCAATAATCGCCTCAACCTGCGCGATCGTCTGGTCGAGGTGACCCTGCTCGTTGACCGCCGTGTAGTCGTAGAGGTCGGTGTGTGTGAGCCACTCTTGGCTGAATTTTTTTCGTTCCTTGATCGTTTGAGGGGAATCCTGCCCGCGTTGTTTCAGCCGCTCCTCGAGCACCGAGAACGACGGCGGGGCGATGAAGATGGCGATGGTGCGGGGCAGCAGCCGCTTGATGGTTTGAACCCCCTGCCAGTCTACCTTCCAGATAATCGGCTTGCGGCCAGCGAGCAGCCGTTTGATTTCTGCCTTGGTGCAGCCGCGGTAATCACCATAGACAATGGCCCACTCAATGAACACATCGTCGGCGATGAGGCGCTTGAACTGTGGAACCGTGACGAAGTAGTACGGTTTGCCCTCACGCTCAACCGGCCGGCGAGGCCGCGTGACGGTGGTAATCACCCGGCTGAAGCGCCCGGTTTTTTCCAACCCCTCAATGACCGAGTCACCACCCGTGCCCGAGGGTCCGGAGATAATGAAAATTTTTGTCGGTTTACGTCTTAAGTCCATTAAGGAACTCGGTTAACGTCGGCGGCAGCGGTACGCGAAACGCTTGCCGTTGACCCCGCCGGTCTTGAAAGCCGATCATGGTTGAGTGTAAAAAAATTCGCCCCGGTTGAACCACCTTAATTCGCCGGCGCAGGAAGTGAAAAAATTTCTTTTTTGCCCGGTAGATTTGGTCTCCGAGGATCGGGTGGCCGATCGCCGAGAGGTGGACCCGGATTTGGTGGGTTCGGCCGGTGGCGATGGTTACCTTGAGCAGGGTGTAGTCTTTAAGGTATTCTAGCACCTCGAACGAGGTTTTGGCAATTTTGTCACGGTCCTGGAGCTTCTGCTGACCCTGCCGCGGGTGGGCGACGAACTTGCCGTCCTTGCGCCGGCCGATCGGCAGCTCGATAGTTCCGATCGGCTGGCTGACCCGCCCGTAGACGAGCGCCTGGTACTCTTTGTGCACCTTACGTTGCTTAAACTGTTCCTTGAGGTGTGAAAACATTTCGTTATTTTTAGGCACCACCATGATACCGGAAACGTCCCGGTCCAGCCGGTGGATGATGCCGGCGCGGTACTGCTGCTCGCCGACGGTTCGCAGACTTGGGTAGCGCTCGAGCAGCCAGCTGACCAGGGTGTGGGATTCGTTTTTTTCCGTCGGGTGGACCAGCAGGCCAGCCGGTTTTTCAATAATTAAAAAGTCGTCCTGTTCGGCGACGACGCGCGGGGTAGTAACCGGTTGCCGAGGCACTGTTTCGCCGCGTTCAGCGGGCTGATCGATTGCCGTCACCTCGTCGCCGATTTTGAGGACGTAGTGGGGGACTTGCGGCCGGCCGTTGACCGAGACGCCGCCGCTCTTAATCAGTTTTTGAATAGCCGCCCGCGACCGGGCCACCAGCTGACCGGTGAGAAACTTGTCCAAACGCTGCCGGCTGGCAGCTTCCGCGATGGTAAACTTCATCGCCGTTTCTTGAGCAGGGCAAGCGCCTGTTTTTTAGTCTTAATCGTGCCGCGGAGCTGGGCCTCGCGCAGCAGCAGGAGCAGCTCGCCGATCTTGGGGCCGGCCGGTAGGCGGAGGTGGCGCATCAGCTCATGACCGTCGAGGATCGGTTGGGGCAAGGCGCGTTTGCCCGGTGAACGCTTGGTGAGCCGCGCCAGGCGGCGGGTAAGCCGGCGGTAGTCGCTAAAGTCGGGTTTGCCCGACGGCGGGACGGTGGCGGAAATGTCGGCGAACATCAGCCTCAAGAGCAGTTGGCCCGGGAAGCGGTCACTGAAGAAATACTTCTCAACCGTCGTGGCTTTCATTTTGTCCGCTTGGCCGTGGACGAGAAGCATGTGGCGGGCGATGATGGCGCCGGTCGCTTCGACATCCAAGCCGGCCGAGGAGAGCTTGAGCCTGGTTGCCGTTTTTTTAAAGAGGGCGGTCGAGACCCCGTCGTGGTTGTTGAAGCGCAGCCGGTCCGATCGGCTGATGGTAAACGGTTTACCGACGTCGTGGAATACCAACCCCCAGATCACCGCTGACGGGATGCGCGTGGCGCCGAACTCGCGCCGGAAGCTCGCTGACGTGAGGTGGCGCAGGGCCAGCCGGGTGTGCTTCCAGACGTCGCCCTCGGCGTGCCAGTTCCGCGGCTGGGGGCAGCCCTTCATCTTGAGCAGCTCGGGCATCAGGAGCTGGAGCGCGCCGCTGCGGTCGAGCCGCGTCAGCGCTTCAATAGGATCAGCATCGAACATCTTCACCAGCTCTTTGGCGATGACCTCGAACGGGACGATCCGTTCGCCGCCGGCGGTCCGGTTGAGCTTTTTAATGTCGGCCCGCAGCGCAGACCAGGTTTGTTTGTCGATGGTAAAGCCGATCTGACCGGCGAAGCGGATAGCCCGCAGCAGCCGCGAGTAGTCTTCACCGAAGCGCTGGCGCGGCGCGCCGACGGTGCGAATGATTTTCTTTTTTAAATCAGCCATCCCACCGAACGGATCAACCAGCCGGCGGCCGTAGAGGTCCCAGGCCATGGCATTGACCGTGAAGTCGCGCCGCGAGAGGTCCTGCTCAATCGGCAGGGCGGAGTTGCTGCTGATTTTAAAATCGCGGTAGGCGCCGGAGTGCTGGAGCGAGTGCTCGGTCCGCGGCAGGGCGATGTCAAGGTCGTAGGCTGACAGCCCGGTTGGTTTAAACTTAAAGACGCCGAACCGCTTGCCGACCAGGTTAACCGTGCCGTGCTGGGCGAGGAACCGTTCGAGCGGCGCTTTGCCGACGTTGCGTACCACGAAGTCAACGTCCTGGGTTGGTCGGCCGAGGATTGCGTCTCGGACCGCGCCGCCAACCAAAAAAATTTCCGCCCGCGGAAAGCGCGCTTGGAGTTGCCGGACGAAGGGTTTCGAGGCCCAGGCGTTGAGTGATTTTTGCCAGTGGTTCATTACTCTCATTGTAGCACAAAAACAAGGGTTGGCTAGCAGCGTTTTGGTGAGTTAGGGTGCACGGTTGGCCGGTTGACGAGGTGCCGTGGCTTCATCTACAATAGACAAGCCGCTTGGCGGCCGTTCGTTACAATATAATAATAAGAAGTGAGGGCAGGATCAATGACCAGAACTTCAGGCATCCACGTCTTAATTTACGGCAGCGGCGGCCGCGAGCACGCCCTAGCATACCTGGCAGGCAGGAGTCCGTTCGTCGAGCGCATCAGCTGCTTTCCGGGCAACCCCGGCATGATCGCCGAGCCGCGCGCCGAGCAGGCGGCGATACCCGAAAAGACCGTTCAGGCGGTGATCGAGTTTTGCCGCACCCAGGCGGTTGATCTGGTCATTATTGGGCCAGAGCAACCGTTGGCTGATGGTTGGGCTGACGCGTTGTGTGCTGCCGGCATCCCGACGTTTGGCCCCAGCAAAGAAGCCGCGTGGATTGAGAGCAGTAAATTTTTTGCCAAGTTGCTCATGTTTGAGTGTGGCGTACCGACAGCGCCAGCCGAAGTCTTTCGCCACGATGATCACGGCGACGCGGTGGAGTATCTCAATCGTCATGGTACGCCGGTAGTGGTTAAAGCCGACGGGCTGTGCGCCGGCAAGGGCGCGATCGTTTGTCAGACAATCGCCCAGGCTAAAGAGGCGCTCCAGTGCTGCTTGGTCCGGCAAGAGTTCGGTCCGGCGGGCGATATAGTCCTGATTGAGGACTTCCTCGTCGGCCATCCGGCGTTGCCGCGAGCCGAACTGAGCGTCATCGCCCTGGTTGACCGGTACGGTAACTTTTTAATGTTACCCGCGGCCCAGGACTACAAACTAGTCGGTGAAAACGACACCGGCCCCAACACGGGCGGCATGGGAAGCTTTTGCCCGGTGCCGTGGTTGACGCCGGCTGACTACCAGCTGATCGCCGACCGGATTTTTCGTCCGGTCATTGACCAAATGCGAGGACCACAGACAGACAGCCCGTTTACCGGCGCTCTGTATGCCGGCCTGATGTGGACCGCCGACGGGCCCTATGTCGTCGAGTTCAATTGCCGCTTCGGCGACCCGGAGCTGCAGGCGATTGCCATGACGCTCGACACCGACCTAATGCCACTGCTCTACACCATCGCCTGCGGCGGCTCAATTGCCGGCCTGCAACCAAAGGTCAAGCCCGGCGCGGCGGTCTGTGTGGTGATGGCCAGTCACGGTTATCCCGATTCGAGCCAGATCAAGAAGGGCGCGGTGATTAATGGTCTGGAGCTGCTCGACGAAGAGCAGCGTCGGCTTAACTTGGCGATATTTCACGCCGGGACGCGCCGCGATGACAAGGGCA
>MHIL01000024.1:0-98 GCA_001817495.1 Candidatus Buchananbacteria bacterium RIFCSPHIGHO2_02_FULL_56_16 | reverse complement strand
TGATCGCTGTAACAACATCGTTTCCAACTACATCGGCTGGGAAGACGGTAACGGTGATGGTCCGCTGTTTCGTGGCGACATTGGCCACGAGGTACCGG
>MHIL01000023.1:60476-61682 GCA_001817495.1 Candidatus Buchananbacteria bacterium RIFCSPHIGHO2_02_FULL_56_16 | reverse complement strand
TACTTTACGTTATCTATTTCAAAATTATTCATGTTCAAATTCTGGGTGGCGATGTGGTTGCCGAGGTTGTCGCCGCCGCTGGCGATGCAGTCAACCCAGGCGCTGTTTTGGTAGCAGCGGAACTTGTTCGTCGTGGATTCGTAGTAGATCATGCCATTGACGGGCGCTGGCGGTGCCGGCGTATCGGGCCAGATAACCAGTGCCGGGTAAACGGAGAGATGGTCCTGGGTCATGGTTAGCACCCGTGACCCGCCGATGTACCACTCGTGGGCCGCCGCTCCCGGCACCGAGTACCACAGTGATGCCGGAGCCTGACCGACGCCGATGCTGTACGGGTAGCCCGCACCGGGTGAGAGAATGAGCCGGTCGCCCTTGCCGCCAATCGGGCCGGTGGCCGGGATCGCTTTCAAGCCGTTATCGATGACCGCGGAGCCAACCACGTGCAAACGGGTCGCCGGCGTGGCGGTGTTAATGCCCAAGTTGCCGCTGATTTCAGCGTTGCCGGTTACGTCGAGCGCGGATGATGGCGTATAGGTATTAATGCCGACGTTACCGTTGTTCATAATGCTCATCCGGTTCGCACCGCCGCCCCAAACGAGCATACGGTCTCCATCACTCGTGGTAAAAAAACTCCAATGGTCATTATTGGTGTTTGGTCCGTATTGGAGTTGAATTTCAGGGTTGGTATCTACGTCGGTGACCCGAAGCCGTGTTGTGCCAGACATGCTTGTATCGTTAATCTCGACGAATTCATTTGGTTTAGGGCCGCCAATGCCGAGTTTCCCCGTGGTTTGACCCTGGAGTATCAGATTACCAGCTACCGGTGAACCTAATTCAAACGTGGAAACATCAACGCGGCGATCCTTTGGCACCGCCGACCCTGTGATCCTTACGCGGAGACCAAAGGGCGTAGACGGTGACGATTCATTTGAACCGAAATAAGCTATACTGGCGTTGACTGAGCTTGTCTTGGGTAAGCCGGACGATATCCGGAGTTTGCCCAATTCGTCATATGCGTCAGTCGTGCCGATACCGACTGCCGTTCCATCGTCATAAATGGTCGAGTTGCCCAAGCTGCTGCCGTTCGGCGTCCACTTGGGCACGTAGTTTAGCGCACCACTGCCGCCGATACCGGTGGCGTTGAGCTTGGTGCCGTCCCAGTACAGATCACCGGCGACGTTGTAGAGCGCATTGTCCGTTACCGCC
>MHIL01000023.1:57381-60415 GCA_001817495.1 Candidatus Buchananbacteria bacterium RIFCSPHIGHO2_02_FULL_56_16 | reverse complement strand
GGCCGAGCCTGATTTGGCCGCGGTCCACGTCGAGCGGCAGGATTGGATTGAGCGTACCGATACCGACTTCATTATCAGCATCAATCACCATAACATCGGTCGTGCCGTCGCGGCGGATTCGTAACTTATTATCCACGTTATTAACCCCCAAAAACCAGCGTTCCTGGTTGCTATCGCGCTCGATCCGCACGCCGGTGTAGACGTAGGCGCCGTCGTTATCAATGTTAATAATGGCGGTGTTGCTGTCGTCGTCAACGTGGATCGGGTAGCCCGGCGCGGTTTCCCGTAAGCCGAGGTTGCCGCTGATTAACGATAAATCAACCACTGATCCGCCGCGAAAAAATTTATAGTTGGCGCCCGAATTGAATACCATGGTCGAACCTTGTATCCCCAACCCGTACGACCCAGCGGCTGTTCCGCCGTTGAAGAGTAAAATTTGATACTCGTTGTACTGGTCAATGTTGCCGCTGCCGACATTGTTAACGATTTGTAACTTGCTGCCGGCCAGACTGCTTAACCCGATGCCGAGGTTCCAGGCGGTATTAGTCGGGTACAGGCTCGTGCCGCTCTGGGTCCAGTAGCCAGTGTCCGGCGAACAGTTCGTACCGTCAGCCAGACAGACTGCCTGACCGTTCACCGTGGCCGACGCGCCGGAAACCGTCAATGACCCCATCGTACCGTTACCGGTAATATTAAAGCTGCCGAGCGCCTGCGAACCGGCCGCGCCCTCGAAGTTAAAAATGTAGCCCGGCGCGTTACCATCAGGCGGGTCTTCCGTGGGCGGCGTCCAGGTGGCGGCGAAGAGTACGCCGGCCACAATAAAAAAAGCCCCCGACATCACTGCCGCTGGCATGAAAAACCGCGCGTAAAGCCGCCATGCTTGGCGTAGTTTAGTAAAGAAAACGTGCTTTTGCTTTTTCATATGTTCGCAAAGTTAGCTCGCGAAACTTTCTCGAAAAACTCTTTGACTAAACCCCCTGTTTCGTTATATAATACAGAGATGAATGAGGAATGAAGAATTAGGAATTAGGAGTACCTAATTCATAGTTCCAGATTCACGATTCACTTCTATATTTTAACATTAAAATCAACTTTGAGCAACAAACATCACCTTACGCTCAAAGGAAAGGAACATAGAACTCTATGGAAAACCTCTTGTGGATAATCTTCGTTGCCGTCGCCGTGCTGGTACTTTGGCTGATTGGCGTATTTAATGGCTTAATCAGGCTAAAAAATAGAACTCAAGAAGCGTTCGCCGACATTGATGTCCAGCTCAAGCGCCGCCACGACCTCATCCCCAACCTCGTCGAGACGGTTAAGGGATACGCCACCCACGAACGGGAACTTTTTGAAAAAGTGACCCAGGCTCGGTCGCAAGCCATTAACGCCAAGGGTGTGGCCGAAAAAGGTAAAGCGGAAAACATGCTCTCGGAAACGTTAAAATCAATCTTTGCCGTGGCCGAGAACTATCCGGACCTGAAAGCGTCGCAGAACTTCCTCCAGCTCCAGGACGAGCTCTCGGATACGGAAAACAAAATCCAGGCGTCGAGACGCTTCTACAACGGCAACGTCCGCGACTTCAATACTAAGATCGAGGTATTCCCCAACAACCTCGTGGCCGGTACGCTCGGCTTCAAGCAGTTTGAGTTTTTCCAGGCCGACGCGGGCGAGCGGGAGAATGTGAAAGTCAAGTTTTAGCAGCTTCTTAGCTTTTTAGCTTGTAGCTTTTTAGAAAAGGCTAAACACAATCAACATAGCGCTCCTCATTATTAATTGACGAGCACTATGGCACAGATTGTGACCTATCGAGACCTTGTCGTCTGGCAAAGGTCGGTAGAAATGGTTGTTGCAATTTATTCACTAACGGAACTGTTCCCTACGGCTGAAAGGTACGGGCTGACCGCTCAAATGCGACGTGCGGCCGTTTCGGTCCCCTCAAACATAGCGGAAGGCAGACGGCGGGGCAGCCGGAAAGAATACCGTCAGTTTATGCTTATCGCGTACGGTTCAGGAGCGGAACTTGAGACCCAAATTGAAATCGCCAAACGGCTATCCTTCGGCGACAGCGAACATTTTGATAAAGCAGAATCGCTGCTCTCCGAAGTAATGCGAATGCTCAATAAGGTGTTGTCAATTCTAAGAAGCTAAAAAGCTAAGAAGCTACAAGCTAACTCTTGCAATGTACAGCCAAATTGACGCCAACAAACGAAAAACCGCGCTCTTGATCGCCATTTTTGTCGCGGTCATTATGCTGGCTGGCTTCGCTTTTTCCCAGCTCACCGACGCCGGCTATGGCGGCCTGGCGTTTGCCGGGGTCTTCTCGATCGTGATGGCGCTGGGCGGCTACTACGGCGGCGACAAGGTGGCGCTCTTGACCGCCGGCGCCAAAGGGCCAATCGCCAAAACCGACAACCCCTACCTCTACCGGCTGGTTGAGAACCTGACGATTACCGCCGGCTTACCGTTGCCAAAAATCTACCTGATTACCGACCCGGTCATCAACGCCTTTGCCACCGGCCGCGACCCGCGGCACGCGTCAATCGCGGTGACAACCGGCGCCGTCGAACAACTGGAGAATGAAGAGCTCGAGGGCGTGATCGCCCATGAGCTTTCCCACGTCAAGAACTACGACATCCGGCTGATGACCATCGTCCTGGTCCTCGTCGGCATCCTGGCCCTGCTCTCGGACTGGTTCTTGCGGCTGCGGTTCTGGGGCGGCGGCTCGCCTCGCTTCGGAGGCGAAGCGGGCCGCCGCGGCGACAACCGCGGCGGGGGCGGCGTCCAGGTAGTGCTGCTGGTGGTCGGCCTCATCCTCTTAATCATCTCCCCCATCATCGGCCAGCTCATCCAGCTGGCGGTCTCGCGCAAACGGGAATTTCTGGCCGACGCGTCCGGCGCACTGCTGACCCGCTACCCTGACGGCCTGGCTAATGCCCTGGAAAAAATCAGCCGGCAGGCAACGCCGCTGCGGCGCGCCAACAACGCCACCGCCCACCTCTACATCGCTAATCCCTTTGGCAGCGCCAAGCATGTA
>MHIL01000023.1:0-57335 GCA_001817495.1 Candidatus Buchananbacteria bacterium RIFCSPHIGHO2_02_FULL_56_16 | reverse complement strand
TCCAACAGTTCACCGCCCACTCCAAGCAGACGCTCAAAAACGCGTTCGGCCTGGCGGTTTCGTTAGGCCACCAGCGCGTCAGTCCCCGCCACATCCTCCACAGCCTGGCCCAGCAGCGCGGCAGCGTCGGCGCGGCGATTCTGGCCCAGGCGCGCTTTGACTCGCTCAAGTTTAAGCAGACGATCAAAGATGATGCGGTAGCGAGCACGCGCCTGACCGAGGTGACGCTCAACCTCTCGAGCAAGAAGCTGCTGGAAAAGTCGGTCCTGGCGGCGAGTTACAACCGCCACTGCTACGTCGGCACCGAGCACCTGCTGGCGGCGCTGCTCGAGCTGAACGACGAAAAAATCAACGACTTCCTGACCGCCACCAGCGTTGACGCTGAAACCCTCCGCCGCCAGGTCCTCACGGCGCTGCACAGCGCGGCGAAGTTCCCCGACCTGCTGGGCGCCATCGCCGAGCCCGACTTTGGCGAGCCCGCTTCGCCCGCGAAGCGTGGCGAGCGCGAACGGCCGGTGTTGGGCTTTGGCCGGGAGGCAAAAGCTGCCCCGGCCTTGAGCCTGGACTTTTTTGCCACCAACCTGACCGACCGTGCCAGCCAGAAACGGATTGACCCGGTCATCGGCCGCGAGGCGGAGATTGAACGGCTGATCCAAATCTTGTCCCGCCGGACCAAAAACAACCCGGTGCTGCTGGGTGATCCCGGGGTCGGCAAAACCGCGATCGCCGAAGGGTTAGCCAAGCAGATCGTGGAAGGCCATGTTCCGGAGTTTTTGAGCGACAAAAAGATCTACGCCCTGGACATCAGCGCCGTGGTCGCCGGCACGAGCTTCCGCGGCGAGTTTGAAAACCGCCTCCGGCAAATCCTGCTCGAAGTCAAAAACGACCCCTCGATCATCCTGTTCATTGATGAGCTGCACAACATCATCGGCGCCGGCTCGGCCGCCGGCTCGATGGACGCGGCCAACATCTTAAAACCCGCCCTGGCCCGCGGCGAAATCCGCTGCATCGGCGCCACTACCCTTGAAGATTACAAAAAGTACATTGAGCCTGACGCGGCGCTCGAGCGGCGGTTTCAGCCGATCATCGTCAACCAGCCCGACGTCGAAAAAACCGTTCAAATCCTCCAGGGAATCAAGCCCGGCTACGAAACGTTTCACCAGGTTGCCATCGGTGACGATGCCATCGCCGCGGCGGCGGAGCTCTCCGAGCGCTACCTCACCGACCGCTTCCTGCCCGACAAAGCCATTGACCTGATTGACGAAGCCGCTTCGGCGATCAAGATCAAGCAGGGAACCGACCGGCTCTTTTTGGAGATAAAAAAAATAGAAGACACGCTCGGGGTGCTGGCCGATAAAAAAGCCGACAAGGTCCACCGGGGCGAGTTCTCGAGCGCGCTGGACTACAAGCAGCAGGCTGAAGCGCTTACCGAGCAGCTGACGGCGCTGCGCGCCCAGCGCACCGCCAAGCAGCGCAAGCCGCTGGCAGTCGTAACCGCGGCCGACGTCGCCGCGATCGTCGCCCACGTAACCGGCGTGCCCACCGCCACCCTGCTGGCGACGGAAAAAGCCCGCCTGCTCAAGCTCGAGCAGCTTTTGGCTAAAAAAATCATCGGCCAGCCTGAAGCGCTCGCTGCGGTGGCGCAATCCATCCGCCGGGCCCGGGCCGGCATCGCCAGCAGCAACCGTCCGGTCGGGTCATTCATGTTCCTGGGGCCGTCCGGGGTGGGTAAAACCGAGCTGGCCAAGGTGCTGGCCGCGACCGTCTTTAACAATCCCGACGCTCTGGTTCGAATTGACATGTCCGAGTTCGCCGAGAGCTTCAACATCTCGAAACTGATCGGCGCGCCGGCCGGCTACGTCGGCTACCGCGAGGGCACGAAGCTCACCGACCTCGTCCGGCGCCGGCCCTACTCGGTCGTTCTCTTCGACGAGATTGAGAAAGCTCACCCCCACATCTTTAACCTCTTGCTTCAAATCCTCGAAGACGGCCACCTGACCGACGCTACCGGCAAAAAAATTAATTTCAAAAATACCATTGTCATCATGACCTCGAACATCGGCTCGGACCAGTTTCGGCAACAGGCCGCGCTGGGCTTTGACGCCCAAACGCCAGCTGAACACCGACAGATTACCCATAGCTTTGCCGCCGCCGAACAGCAGGTGCTCAAGCAGCTTAAACAGCAGCTGCCGGTCGAATTTCTAAACCGTCTCGATCGTATCGTCGTCTTTCAGCCGCTCGAGCGCCAGCACCTGACCGCCATCGCCGAACTCCAGCTCGCCGAGCTCGTGGAGCGGCTCAACGCGCAAGGTGTGACCGTCACCACTACGCCGGCGGTCGCCCGGCTGCTCGCTGCCCAAAGTTACTTACCCGAGGGCGGGGCGCGAGCAATCCGCCAAAACATTCAGAACTTGATTGAACATCATATCGCCCACGTCGTCTTGAGCCAGCCGTGCGACACCATCACCATTGACGTCGAGCACGACAGCCTAACCTTTCGCTGATGGCTGACGACCTACAACGGAGGCGAGACCTGCGCGGAGAGCAGCACCAGGCCCGCCAACAGCAGGGCGCGTCGACGGGCGGGAGCGGTTTTGGACCAATTGGACCAAAAGGTCGCCGAGCCGTAATTAAGTTAACGTTTGGTTACAAGGTACCAAAATCAAAACAAAAACAGGCGCCAAAAAAATCTGACGCCGGCCAGCAGCCTTCCTGGGCGGAACAGAACTGGCCGGGCAATAAACCCGCTCAAGAAGATAAGCAGGGTGCACCAACCCAATCCGCGCCGGGCAGCGGCCAGTCGAAGCATAGCGGCTCACCGGATGATCGCGTCTATGGCCCCGGCGGCGCCGCGGGAGTTCGAGGATCGGGTACGCCTTTGAGTCATGAAGAAAAACAGCAACGGCAACAGGATGGGCAAAAAAATTTAGACGAACGGAAAAAAGATCCTCAAGGAGCAGCCAATCGAGAATTTACCGGAGCAGAAAAACAACGTCAAGACCGACAAACTAAACGAGCCGACCAGGCAAACGCAGCGCCTGATGAACCTGACGAGTCAGCGCTTCGCCGCGGGTTACGGGCCGCCCGGCAGCTCGTCCGGCGGGCGACCAGAGGCCAACAGGTCGGCGCTTCGGTCGCCGTCGGCAGCCGCTACCGGAGCGTCCAGCGGGCGGTTGACGCGGTCAAGCTCTTTACCGGCGGGCTCGGCTCGCTCGGCGAGGTGTTCTTCTCGGCCTGGGTATTCATCTTCGTCGCCCACGGCGAGTGGCTCTACTCGGCGGTGATCAATCCCCAGTACAAGATCGCCTGGTGGAAAAAAGCGCTGGTCATCTTCGCTGATTTGATTATCTTCACGGTTATCTTTTTGCTGCTTCTGTTTGTCGGCACGATCGGCTACATCTTTATCCACCCGCTGGAAACGATTAAGATTGTGATGGGCGCGATGTGGCAAGGATTAAAGGCCTTGATCGGCGGATTCTCTAGCAGCAGCCCTTAGTCAGTAGTCGGTAGTGAGTAGTCAGTAGAGACTCAACGGAGCCCTACTGACTACCGGCTACTTACTACTTACTGACCCCGCTATTCTATGTCCCTCAACTGGAAACGCATCCTCCTCGTCATCGGCTTCGTCGCCGCGGTGCTGCTGCTGGCGTACCTCCTCTACTTCTTTTTGCTGCGGCCGAGCGTACCGATCACTACTCCGACCACCACCAACCAGGCGCCGGGAACGTTACCGGGCACTAACGAGAACGCGAACATTGCCGTTAACGCTAACGCGCCGGGAACGCTGCCTGGAGCAAACGTCAACGCCGGCGTGCCGGGCCCGCCGACGCAACCAGCCGCCGCCGCAGCCGCCGCTTCAACGGTCGCGAGCGGCGGGCTGACCAGGAGCACGGCGCTGACCGACGGCCGGAGCTACGGCTCGACCTTGAGCGGAGATGGCTCGAGCGTGCAGTTCTATGATCGAAACTCCGGCCTCTTCATGCGGGTGACTGCTGACGGCCGGACAACGCCGTTGAGTGACAAAATCTTTTTCCAGGTTGAGCAGATTACCTGGTCACCCGATAAAGGAAAGGCGGTCCTCGAGTACCCTGACGGCGCCAACATCCTCTACGACTTCACCACGAAGCAGCAGGTAACGCTGCCCGCCCACTGGAAAGATTTTGACTTTTCGCCTAACGGCAACGAGCTGGTGTTCAAGAGCATGGGCAGCGGCGAAGAGTCGCGCTGGCTTTCGATCGCCGGCGCCGATGGATCCAAAGCTCAAAAGATTGAGCACCTCGGCGATAAAGACGCTTCCGTCTACCCGCTGTGGTCGCCCAGCGACACGGTCGTGGCGCTCTACAGCGAGGATAAGGACTTCGACCGGCAGACGCTCTACTTCGTGGGTAAAAACCAGGAGAACTTCCCCGCCACCATCATCGAGGGGCGCGACTTCCGCGGCCAGTGGTCGCCGGGTGGTGACCAGCTGCTCTACAGCGTCTACTCGAGCGAGTCCGGCTTCAGGCCGACGCTTTGGGTGGTGTCGGCCCAGGGCGACAACATTGGCCAAAACCGGCGCAAGCTCAACCTCGACACCTGGGTTGATAAGTGTACATTTAGCAACCATACGACCGCCTACTGCGCCGTGCCAAAAAATTTGCCGGAAAACGCGGGCATCTTTGCCGCCGAGATGGACAGCTCACCAGCCGATATCTACCGGATTGACCTCACCACCGGCCTCAAATCTCTCGTCGCCACCCCGGAAGGCGGCCACAACATCGAACAGCTCATCCCGTCAGCCGACGGGCGCTACCTCTACTTCACCAGCAAGACCGACGGCCGGCTCTACCGGATCCAGCTCAAGTAGCAACGATGAGGCTCACCCGACCGTTCTACGTAAGGCCGACGCTCAAACTTTCCCCCCAGCTGCTGGGAAAGTTTTTAGTTACCGAAACGGCGCACCGGCAACGGGTGGGCATGATCGTTGAAGTTGAAGCCTACGTCGGGCCGCACGATCTCGCCTCGCACGCCAGCCGAGGCAGGACGAAGCGTACGGCGGTAATGTTTGGCCCCGGTAGCTACTGGTACATCTACCTGATCTACGGCATGTACTACTGCCTCAATATTGTTACCGAGGCGCCGGGGTACCCGGCAGCAATCTTGATCCGGGCGGTTGAACCGATCAGCGGCATACCGCCCAATCAAAAAACAAACGGACCCGGCAAGCTCTGCCAGGCGTTTGGCGTTGACACAACGCTCAACGAAACGCCGGCAACCGGTCCGCGCGCCCGGCTCTGGATTGAAGACCGCGGCGTTGTCATCAGCGCTCGTCAAATTAAAAGAGCACCGCGTATCGGCGTCGAGTACGCCGGCGCGTACAAAACCAAGCCGTGGCGGTTTTACCTTAAGGATAACCAATTCGTTTCTAAACTCTAGCTAGTTTGGGAAAAGAAAATTGACAAAATGCTATAAACGTGCTATACTGTTTATAGAACAATAAAAACACGAGTGCAGCCCGGCTTAAAACAAATTAAAACAAAAATGAAAAAAGCTAGTTTCAAAAAAAACATCTTTTTTAAACTCTTCGGCGCGTCGCTCGCGCTCTTTTTTGTTGCCTTCGGTTTCCAGGCGTCAGCCGCCGAACCAATTGCCAGTTCGACAGTACCCAAGGCGACCCTGAGCGAAGCCGAACCAATTGCCGATACTGACGGCGACGGATTTAATGATCAAGTAGAGCTAACGCTGTACCACACCGATCCGCTCAAGGCCGACACCGACGGCGACGGGTTTGACGACTTCCAGGAAGTCTACCACGGCTACTCTCCCCGCCACGCTGAACCGACCAAACTCAACGCGATTGATTCAGACGCCGACGGCGCGGCCGACAGCTGGGAGATTCGATTAGGTTTGGATCTTCTCAACCCCGATACCGACGGCGACGGGTTTAGCGATGGCGATGAGATTGACCAGGGCCATGACCCGCGCTCGGCTGACGCGGGGACGATTGAGAAGTTCATTACCGTCAGCCTCGCCGGCCAGGAGCTCGCCTACTCGTTTAACGGCGTTCTGCTTGATCGCTTCGCCGTTTCGACCGGCGTCCGGTCAATGCCAACGCCGACCGGCGAGTTTAGCATCCTCGACAAAGTGCCAACCAAAGTCTATGGCGGGACCGGCTACGATTTTTACTACCCCAACACCAAGTGGAACCTCCACTTCACAACGAAGCGCCTGCGCTACTACATCCACGGCGCCTACTGGCATAATAATTTCGGCCGGCCGATGAGCCATGGCTGCGTCAACGTCGCCTACCCGAACATGGAGCGGCTGTACCAGTTTGCTCAGGTGGGAACGAAGGTAGAGATAAGCTGAGAAGTAGGTAAGTGAAGTAAGCAAGATAAGTAAATTAAGCCCATGAGCCTATCCACTTACTTTACTTAATTTACTTACCAGCTTACCTGCTGTTAATTTTGCCTTTACTCAAGATGTACCTCGCGGTTCAGCTGGTCCAGCTTCTGCCGCAACTCGGGATGGCGCTGCAGCGTCGGGTCGGCAGTAATGATTTTCTCGGCACTCGCTTGGGCTAACGCAACTAAGTCATAATCAAACAGACTGGCGATTCGAAACGCCGGCCAGCCCGACTGGCTCAAGCCGAACAGCTCACCGGGACCGCGGAACTTGAGATCAAGCTCAGCCAGCTCAAATCCATCACGGGCGGTTACCAGCGCTTCCAGCCGGGCGGTAGTTTTTTGGTTGCTGCTGCCGGTCAGTAAAAAACAGTACGACTGGTGAGCAGCCCGGCCAACCCGGCCGCGAAACTGGTGGAGCTGGGCCAGCCCAAATCGCTCGGCGTCTTCAATCAGCATTACCGAAGCGTTCGGTACGTCAACGCCAACCTCAATGACTGACGTAGTCACTAGAATATCGCTCTTCTTAGCCACAAAATCAGCCATTACCGATTCCTTCTCTCGCGGCTTTAGCTTGCCGTGGAGCTTCGCGATCTTGAGGTTCGGGAACACCTGCTCCTTTAGTTTCTCAAAAGATTCGGTAACGGACTTCACGCCCAGCTTGTCGGAAGGGTCAATCAACGGACAGACGACAAAGACCTGGCGGCCCGAGGCAATCTGCTCGCTGATGAACTGGTAGCAGTCCATACGCTGCGCCGGGCCGATGAGGCGCGTGATGACTCGCTTGCGTTCCTTGGGCAGCTCACGGATCACCGAGAGGTCGAGGTCACCGTAGAGGGTGAGCGCGAGCGACCGCGGAATCGGGGTCGCGGTCATCGAGAGAAAGTGCGGCGCTGAACCCTTCTGGTGGAGCAGCTTGCGCTGCTCAACGCCGAACCGGTGCTGCTCGTCGATAATTGCCAGCGCCAGGCGGTGAAACTTTATGTCCTGCTGGATCAGCGCGTGGGTGCCGATGACCACGTCGACGCTGCCGTTACGAATCGCCGTCGCGAGCGCGGCCCGTGAGCAGGTCCGGGTCACCAGCTGGTGGTAGGAATGGGTAAGCAGCGCCACTTTGAGCGGGGTACCGGCCAGCAGCTGCTGCAGCGTCATGGCATGCTGGCGCGCCAGAATTTCAGTCGGCGCCATCAGCACCGTCTGCAACCCGGCAAGGCCGGCGTTGAGCATTACGATGGCGGCAACGACCGTCTTGCCGCTGCCGACTTCCCCCTCGAGCAACCGGTTCATCGGTGCTGGCCGCTCGAGGTCACACAGAATCTGCCAGGCGGCACGGCGCTGGTCCGCGGTCAGGGTAAACGGCAGGGACGAAACGAACTGCTTGGTCGCGGTTTCCGCGAACGTAACCGGCAACGCCTGGGCTGACTGCAGCTCGCGCTTGACGGTTTTTGACTGAAGCAGAAACAGGAAAAGCTCATTAAACTTAAGGCGCCGCGTCGCCGCGTCGGCGCTGGCCTGACTGTCGGGAAAGTGAACCTGCCGCAGCGCTTGAGGCAACGTCAGGAGCGATAGCGTTGTCCGGATTTCCGGAGGCAGCCAGTCCCGCACCTGGTCGGCCGCCGACAGTGCCAGCTTCATCAGCCACCGAAGCTGCTTTTGGGTCAGCTTCTCGGTCAGCGGGTAGATTGGAATGATTCGCGCCGTATGGACGGTCTCGCCAGCCCGCTTGATCTTTTCATAGATCGGGTTCACCAGCTGAAGGGCGTACTGGTCAGCGGCCACCTTGCCGGCCAGGTACACCTCATCGCCGGGCGTGAGCACCTTGGTGATGAACGGCTGGTTAAACCAAATCACCTTCACCGATCCGCTCGGGTCGCTCACCAAACCCTCGGTGAGGATCGTCCGGCGCCGCCAGCTGCGCCGGTTGTCTAGAAGTTCGATCCGGCCTTTGACCGTCGCAGTCGAGAAGGGTTGGAGTGAACCGATGGGTGAGACGACGCTCAAATCTTCGTAACGAAACGGATAATAAAAAAGGAGATCTAGAACAGTTGAGATCCCTAACTTTTTCAGCCGGTCGGCCGTGGTGCTGCCGACCATGCTTAAAGCGGAAACCGGTGTTGTGAGCTGAATTCGCATCACCGCTCGAATAGTTGATCGCTCTTAATTTTTGTTTTTAGAAAAAAAGTCAGCTTCAAACTAACAACTAATTTTACGGAACAAAATTCCTGGCGTCCCCAGTAGGGTTTGAACCTACGACCTCAAGCTCCGCAAGCTTGCGCTCTATCCAGCTGAGCTATGGGGACATAAATCAGGCGAGTCGGGCGAGTATCCGTTGCCCGCCATAGGCGGGTCCGCCTCTGGCGGAAGCTACAGGGACTCGGCAGTACGCGGCTACAGCTTGAACAGCCGCGAGAACTGATCAGAGACGGGCTCGTGCTCGCGTTCCAAGTCTTCGGTCAGGTACCGCGTCAGCACCGCTCGAATCTTGGCGGGGTCTTGGTCTTCCAGCGCGGCGGGAATTCGCGGTTTGAAAAAACTCTTGAGCTCGAAGTACAGCGTTTTAACCTCGGGCGGCTGGTAGATGATGTAAAAGTTTTTAATGGCGTCGTAGTCAAAAAACGTATCATTGACCACGAGGCCGTCTTCGGTGATCTGAAATCTAATCTGGCGCGGATTCCGGTGAATCAGCGTGATCGTCAGCGCCGCGATGATCGTGATAATGGCGAACAGAAAATTTCTGGTGAAGGCAGCAAAGAGCAGCAGCAGGCCGCCGCTGATCGCCGCCCCGACGTACCACCGCCGGCTGCGCTCGTAGCGGGGAAATTCGGGAAACTGCCAGCTGAAAAATACCTGGCCGTGATCCGCCGGCGCCGCGGTCTCGTCATTATTATCTTTGGTTTTTTGCTCGTCCATACCTTTTTCTTTTTTGGTTGGGATACGCTAAGCTGCAATCGAAGCTTACCCTAAATCCTGACGGTTCGTCAAACGTTCGAGCCGGACCTCTGTCCCCGACCCATCGAGGCTTCGGCGAGGCGAAGATAGTACATACGGATTGTATCACGTCGTAGCCGAGCCGAAAGGAAAGATGAGGGCCCGCCTTCGCTCTGCTTCGCAGAGCTTCGGCGAGGCGAAGACGGAGAGGGTGGGATTCGAACCCACGGAGCCCGTGAAGGCTCAACACATTAGCAGTGTGTTGCTTTCAGCCACTCAGCCACCTCTCCAGGTTCGCTATGCGAACAGTTTTTAGTTTTTGGTTTTTAGTTGTTAGATTAGATTGGCGGTTCTTCTTTTGTTATTCTATCGTACAATAAAAATACCGTTTTGTAAACCCTTGCCCATCAACCGTGAGCGATGACCAATCCCCAGACTTCCCGGGCGCCGGCAGCCCACAGTCCGGCGGCGCATTCGGTCAATGTTGAGCCGGTTGTCACCACGTCGTCAACCAGCAGCACCCGCTTGCCGCGCACGCTCGCCGGATCAGCCACCCGGAACGCGTGCCGGACGTTTTGCCGGCGTCGTTGGGCATCCAAGCCCACTTGCGGATGGCGGTAATGGTGGCGAACGAGCAGTCCAGGGTCGACCGGCCAGCTGAACGCCTGACCAACCCGGCGGGCGAGAATCTCCGACTGGTTAAACGACCGCCAGCGCAACCGGCGGCTGGCGAGCGGCACCGGCGCAACCAGATCAATCGCCGGCAGACCCTTGGCCGTTTTTAAAAAATCGACCAGCAGGTCTCCGAGCCGGTCGCCGAGGTCAACCACGAATCGGTACTTGTAGGTCGAGAGTAACCGCTGGAGCAGCGGCTGGGAGTAGTCGGCCGCTACCAGTACCTTGATGGTCAGCTGCGAACCGCTGGGACGAAAACGGACCGGCTCGAAACTGTTGAGGCGGACCGTTTGAGCGCAGCGGGCGCACAGCCATTGATCCGCGGCCCGGCAACCCACACACTGAATCGGAAACAGCAGCGACGAGAGAAACTCGATGAATTTTTTCATAGCGTCAGGTTACGAATCTACGCTGGCGCTACGTTGAGCTTTAATTGAACAAGCGTGTAAGCGAGTAAGTAAATTAAGTAAAGTAAGCTTACTTTACTTACCTCCTTGTCTTGCTTACTTTACTAACTTACTACTCCCAGACCGCTTCGTCAACTTTCCAAGCATCACCGGTTTTTACCAGCTTGAGGTTTATTTTTTGGTAAAAAACTCTTGGATTGGCGGTCGTGCCCTTTGACTCGGCCCGCTGGGTATTGACCGTTACGTCAGCGCGACCGAGCGACTCGTCGTAGCCGGTGATGGTCACCACGAGGGCTTGGGTAGTAACGCCGTAGTAGGGACCGTCCGCCGCGGCCGTGCTCCGTTGGTCGGCGATGAGCGCGTCGACCGTGCCCCGCATCTTGACGGTCAGGAGCGGCCGGACGTCTTCCAGGTTCTCAAAGCTGCCCTGGTTCGAGAAGCTGCCGAAACGTTCGGTAAACGTCGAGGCGGTCGCCTTTAATGACGCCTCCACATCCGGCGCTTTCACCGGCGACGGCTGCTTATCGATAATCTCAAGAGGCAACCGCTCGGGTTCCGTAATCGGCTGGTTAACGTTGGTCGGCGTTGCCGGTCCCCGGCCCCAGAGCCACCACAGCAGGCCAAGAATAATCAGCAATACCAAGAGTGCGAGGGCAACGGCGATGACAGTTTTGGTTCGTCGGGTCATAGGTTAGACCGTAGTAAGTAGTAGTAAGTAGTAGTAAGTAGTAGTAAGTAGTCTGTAGTCTGTAGTCAGTAGTCAGTAGTCAGCAGAACTTGGCTGCTAGGGAGCGGCTGGTTCAGCCGCGGGCTCTTGGTTTGGCAGCTGCTGCTCAAACTCCCGCTTGGCCTCTTCAATTTCCAGGAGCTGGCGCGGATCAGACGTGATCAGCTGGTCTTCCGAATAGGAGGCGACGACTTTAATCGCGGCGTGCTTCTCGCCGGCGAAAAAAATCCCCTCGCCCACCCCGCACTCGAGGAGGAGGTACTTCTCACCCTCGGTCAGCAAAAAGGTTTGCTGGACGAGGTCGATCGCCGCCGGCGACTGGCGCATCAAGAGCTGGAGCGCCGAGTTATTGACGATGGCGTGGCCGTAGGGCGAAAGCAGAAAGTCATTGACGTCCTGGGTAATGTTGGTCACGCCGAGGTAGTACTTGCGGCAGCGCTTGACCAGCGCGTAGATGAACTTGGCCGAATCTTCATTCTGCATCAGCCACCAGGCTTCGTCAATAATCAGGAGGCGTTTCTTCAGCTTCGAGCGCACCACGTTCCAGATGTAGGTGACAATCGTGTAGATGGCGATTGGCCGCAGCTCATCCTCGAGGTCGCGGACCGAAAAGACCACGAGCTGGTTATTAACGTCAACGTTGGTCGGGCTGTTGAACAGGCCGGAGAACGTCCCCTGGGTGTACTTCTTAAGGCGCAGCGCCAAATCAGCCGCGCCCTCCATACCCTCGAGCACGTCTTGCAAGTCCTGCATGATCGGCGGTTCGATCTTGGCGAGATCGGACTCCGAGGTAATGTCTTTCTTGGCGTACGTTTCCAGGAGCGCCCGGTCAATGATCGAGTCCTCCTGGTGGGTGAGGCTGCCCAGCATCAGACGCAGCAGACCCTTGAGCGTGATGACCGACGCCCGGATGATATCAGATGTCCGCTGCTCGCCGATAGGCCGCGGCAGGTCGAAGGGGTTAATCTTGCTCTCTGAACTCAACGAAATGTTGATGTAGGTCCCGCCGACCGCGTCGGCGAGGTGCTTGTACTCGCGCTCCGGGTCAATCACCAGCACGTCGGTGCCCAGCATCATGCTCCGGAGCACCTCGAGCTTGATCGCGTAGCTCTTGCCGGCGCCGGAGGTGGCGAACACCACCGTGTTGGCGTTCTGGAGGGAGAACCGGTCGAAGAGGATCAGACTGTTATTGTGCCGGTTGATGCCGTAGAGCACGCCGTCGTCGGAGGTTAGTTCGGAGGAAATAAACGGAAATGAAGCGGCGATCGGCGATGAGTTCATGTTAAACCCAATCATCAGCTCATCGTTGCCCATCGGCAGGGTGGAGTTAAATCCCTGCTCCGCCTGGTAGAGCACCTTCTTGGAGTACACGAGGCGCGAGCCGAAGAGTGACTCAATGTCTTCGGTCAGCCGGCCGAGCTCTTCTTTGGTGTCGGCGTAGACGGTGACGTACAGGCCGAACTGAAAAAAGTGCTCGGTACCCTGGGTGAGGTCGTCGCGCAGCTTCTCAATATCGCGCAGCGCCGTCTCACGCACCGGATCGCGCGGCGCGCCCTTCTCCCGGTCCGAGAGCAGCTGGGCTTCCAGCGCGCCGGCTTTCTTCCGCAGCTGCTTTAAGATGATGTGGGATTTCACCGGATAAAAAAACATCGAGATGTCCAGCGCCACGCTTAGGTTGATGATCGGCGCGAACCAGCCGATCGAGATGTAGCGCGGATAGCTGATGACGAACAGCGTGCTCGCGAACCGCTCGCCGAGCTTAATGAAGCGCGGGTTGACCTCCATCGCGGCCGGGCTGATCAGGTCTTTGATCGAAACCACGCCCTCGCGGAAGATTCGTTCCTCCTCGATGACTGATTTTTCCGCCGCCGCCGCTCCCGCCTCGCGCTCGCGCTGCTCGGCCGGCGCGACTGCCGCCTCGGGCGGCAACAAGCGGCGCTGCTCTTGCTCTTTGATTGTCCGCGGGGTAATCGCCATGGCTACTCAACTTGAATTTTATTAACCTCAACCAGCTTCTCCCGCTTGTACAGCCCGGGGTTGTAGGTGTTGTAGTAGAGCTCAATCAGGCTCTGGGTGTCGAGCACCACTGCCTTAAGGCTCATGCTCGCCAGGTAGCTAAGGATGTGCTCAACCCGCTGCGACAGCGCGCGCCGGCGCTTGAGGAACTGCTCCTGGTTCAGCTTAAGGTCGCTGGCGGCGCTGAAAACTTCCGTGAACCGGTTCCGCCACGACTTTTGCTTGTCGGAAACCGGATCGTACGGCACGACTACGTAGAACCGCTTGGTCATGATGTCGCCGAGCTTGACGAGTTCAGAGACATACTGGCGGTACTCGGTCGTCTGGATGCGGAGCAGCTCATTGGTCTGCTCTTTCTCCAGCTTCTTGAGCCGGTCGAGGTAGCCGTCAACGTCCAGCACCCGCGACTGGATAGAAATTTGGAGCGGAAAATCGAGCGAGTTCAAAAAGCTGATGTAAGCGGCGATAATCGCGTTCTGTTCGTCTTCCGATTTGAGGGCGAAGTTAATGCTCGAGACCAAGATGACCGACCGCAGCGTTCCGTCTTTGAGCACCACCGTGTCCTCTTTAATCTCCGCGATGTCGAGGTACTGCTGGGTGGAGGCCTGAACTTTTTTACCGGCTAACTTTTTTGATTTCATAACAGCTGCTCCTTGCCGCCCTTAGCCAGCGGGAGCGCCTCGCCCTGGTAGATGCCGCCCGTGTCAACGATCAGCGACAGCTCGGCCAGCCGCGAAGCCTTGACCTTATTTTTGGCGATAACCACCACCGGCAGCTCGGCTTTTTTTTCTTTACTCAACTTATGCAGCTCGGCCTTATGAAAAACTTTTTTCTTCCACACCCGCAAGCGGGCGCGACGAGAAGTTTGAATGAGGTTAAGGAAGAGATAGTGAATCGGCTTGCCGTTAATTTTGATGAACGCGAAGGTGAAGAAGATGAGCGAGATGACCGCGAACTCAAAGACAAAGAGGGTGAGGTCGGAGAGCTTGTAGGCGACAAAGGACACCCCGGCGCCGGCCAGCAAAATCAAAAATTGCCGAACGGTGATCGGACCGATGATTTTATCTTCAACGTCAATGAATTGGGGGACGACGAATTGCTGCATTTTATCAAAATCCTAAATCCTAAGCTCTCAACTCTACATAAATCCAAATGACCAAAGATAGCTTATAGCTTTTAGCGGCTGTTAGATTTTTAGGAAGTAGCTTCTTAGCTTGTAGCTTTTGAGGAAACGGTAAGTCTCGGCAACTCGGAAGCTAAAAAGCTAATTCCTAACTCCTCAATGAAGCTAACAGCTCGTTCTAGGATTTAGTGCTTAGAATTTCTAAACTAATGTCTTAGCTTCTGGTTTAAATCCGAAATCGCCTCAAACTCCGGTTCGGTCAGCGTTGGCGTGCGCGCCGCCTGCCGTTCGGCGATGACGGTCGCGACCGGCTTCTTCTCTTCCATGCTCGCGCCGCCGAGCTCGAGGTACAGCCGGTAGACGGGGCTGTCCTGCCAGGCCCTAATCGCCGCGATCCGCTGGCTAAACGACTCCTGCTCCAGCTGCTCAATTTTTTCCATAATCGCCAGACCCGCCTCGTTCGGGTTGGCGCCGAGCCGGCGGAAATCGAGCGCCGTGAGCGCGCCAATCTCCTCGACCGGACCCATTGATTTTGGCTTAAACTTTACATCCTCGATCTTCGGTCTGCCCGCTTCGCCACCGAAGCGTGGCGAGCCCGCTTCGCCGCCGAAGCGTGGCGAGCCTTCCGCCGGTTGAACCGTCTGACGACCAATTGGCGTCTCGGCAGCGGCCGCTGGCCTGGGCCGGACGGCAACCACCGGAGCCGGCGGCTCTTGAAACGCCTTCACGGGGCGGGGCGGCGCTATCGGATTTGGCGGGGCAACCGGCGGCAGCGGCGAGGATGACGGAGCGACAGCCGATGTGAGGATCGGGCTCGCCACGCTACGCGGGCGTAGCGGGTCGGTGAAGGTGAGCGTGGGCGGAGCCGGTGCGGCGGTATCGCTCAACAGCTGCTGACCTTCAAGGCTCAACGCCGGTGGCGGCTGGTGGTGAGCCTGACCGGTGATTGAACGGTTCGCTTGATCAATAGCCGCCAGCACGTCTGCCGCTTCCGGCTGGCTAAATTCCAGGCCGCCTTCCGCCACTGGCCGGGTGAGCATCTCCCTCGTCTCGACGGCGTTACGCACGCCGGTCAGCATCGAGAGGATTAGATTTTTAAATCGTTTCTCGAGCGCTGCTTCGGCAAAAGTTTTTTTGAGCTGATGGCTGGCGGTGATTGACTCCACGGTGTCGGCAATAGCCTGCCGGTGACGCGTCGCGGCTTGAGCAATCGACGCGCTCGGCGACGGCAGGCCGGCGGTCGCTGGCGGCGGCGCTGCCGGAAGCGGTTCGGGGGGCGGTGAAGCCGGCTCAACCGCCGGACCGGTTGATTCCCGCCGCTGGACGCCGGCCCGAGCTAACGGCGTTACCTGTTTTCCCTTGAGCACCTTAATTTCGCCGCGTTCATCCCGAAAGACAATCTCGTCATCATTAAACGGATTCCGGACAGCGGTACCGCCCGGCCCGCCGGGCTCGGCGGCTAGGAGCTGAAAAAATTCGTCGTTTTTATTTGGCTGATCAGCGGCCATAGCAGTGATAAATTCTAAGCACTAAATCATAGATCAGCTTTTAGCTGTTAGCTTTTAGGGTATAGAAGGTTGCTTTAGTACCGCAGCCTCTAACAACTATCAGCTATAAGCTATAAGCTATAAGCTATAAGCTTTCAATTTGGTTATTGGGATTTCAACCCGGCTGCGCGCCGTAACTTCGCTGCCATGTCCGTCTGCTCCCAGCTAAATCCGCTCCGGCCGAAGTGGCCATAGGCGGCGGTGGCGCGGTAGATTGGCCGCAGCAGCTTGAGGTGCGTTATGATTCCCTGCGGCGTCAGCGGAAAGTGCTTTTTCACCAGGCTGACGATTCGCTCTTCGCTGATCGTTCCGGTACCAAACGTGTCAACCAGAATGCTGATCGGTTCGGCGACGCCAATCACGTACGCCACCTGCAGCTCGCAACGGTCGGCCAGTCCGGCCGCCACGATGTTCTTGGCGACATAGCGCGCCATGTATGACGCCGACCGGTCAACCTTGGAAGGATCTTTGCCGGAGAACGCGCCGCCGCCGTGGCTGCCCTGGCCGCCGTAGGTGTCAACGATAATTTTTCGGCCGGTCAGCCCCGCGTCCGAAGGCGGGCCGCACTTGACGAACCGGCCGGTAGCGTTGACGAAGAACCGCGTCTTGCCGTCGAGGTAGCGCTTGCAGATCGGCTTAATCACCTTATTGATGACGTCGCGCTCCACCCGCTGCTCGTGCACGTGCTCGCCGTGGCTGGCGGCGATGACAACCGTGTCAACCCGCCGCGGCTTGCCGCCGAGGTACTCGACCGCCACTTCGGCTTTGCCGTCCGGCCGCAGGTACGGCATCGTCTTATTCTTGCGCAGCTGAGCCAGCCGGTGGGTCAGCTTATGAGCCAGCATGATCGGCAGCGGCATCAGCTCGGGCGTTTCGCGCGTCGCGTAGCCGAACATCAACCCCTGGTCGCCGGCGCCCTGTTTTTTAAACTTACCGCGACCGGCGTCAACGCCCTGCGCGATGTCCGGGCTCTGCTCGTCAATCGCCACCATCACCCCGCAATCCTCCCAGTGGAAGCCGATGGCGTGGTCATCGTAGCCGATTTCTCTGATCGTCTTGCGGACGACCGCGGCGATATCAACGTACCCCTTAGTTCTGATTTCACCGGCAACCACGACCAATCCGGTAGTCACCAGCGTCTCGATGCCCGCGTGCGAGTGGGGATCCTGCTTTATCAATTCATCTAAGATAGCGTCAGAAATCTGATCGCAAATTTTGTCGGGATGGCCCTCGGTTACCGACTCGGAGGTGAAGATGTAGCGTTTGGGCATGTTTAGTTAGGAGTTAGGAGTTAGGAGTTAGGAGTTAGGAGTTAGGAGTTAGGAGTTAGGAGTTAGGAGTTAGGAGTTAGGAATTAGGTTGTAGTTCTTAGCTTTTCAGAATTGATTGCAATTTATTGAGCATTCTCATCACTTCCCCAAGTAGCAGCTCTGACTTTTTAGAATTTTCAGCTTGAATAAATGATAATCTCTTGGCAATTTCAATTTGAGTTTCGAGTTCTGCACCTGAACCGTATGCGATAATGAGAAACTGACGAAAATCTTTCCGGCTGCTCCGCCGTCTCCCTTCGGCTATGTTTGAAGGGATTGAAATAGCGGCACGTCTCATTTGAGCAGTTAACCCATATTTTTCGGCGTCGGGCAACTGGTCAGTTAAGGTATAAATAGCAACAACGAGCTCCATTGACCGCTGCCAAACGGTGAGATCTCGGTAACTCACAACTTGCGCCATAGTAACAGTATTAATAATGAATGGCGCCATGTTGATTGTTACTAAAGAACTACAAGCTACAACCTAATTCCTAATTCCTGATACGCTTGGCCTAGCCTTCAAACCACCTAAACTGCTTGCTCTTCACGTCAAAGTACGCCAGCCTATTATACTCTTTTTTGCCACTCTTGACAAATATATTGCCGATGTGCAGCCCCAGCCGCGCCGCTTCGCTGCTGTCCAAACCCAGCCGCTGCTGCAAAACGTACTGTAAGAATAGCCTGACGAACTTCGGCTGATTCGGGTTGCGCTTAAACGCCTCGGCCGTCGCCTTACCATACTGTTTTTCCCAGGTCAGGCTCAAAAATTGCTTGAGCTTCTCATCGGTTTGCAAAAAGTTTCCCAGCGTGTCAGTTTCGGCCATCAGCCGCAGCGCGGCGACGGTGGCGGCAACGTTTTTGGTCTGAACCGCCTGGTAAAAAATGGCGGGGAGCTGGTCAACCTTGCCGCTGATTTTTTTGGCCAGCTTTGCCTGCTCGCGGTCGATTGCCTTGGCCCGTTTTTGATCACCTTGATAAGCCTGAAAAATTTCTTGCTGCTCTTTAGATGATTCGTCTTCGACCGGTGATGATGCCAGGTCCTCTCGGTCCAAAACAGTTACTTTTTCCGCTGGAATTTTGTGGCCGGTTTCACTAACACTTTCTAGCTGGTTTAAAAATCGGACAAAATCATAAACTTGCAAAACCCGGCGCAATGTTTCCTTTTGCTCAGCTGACAGCTGACGAACATTATTATTAGTGTTAATATACTCAACTAGATTTAAGCGCCTTGAGCGCTGATTGACGTTACTGGACTGATCATAATCCTTTAACCAATTTTTAATCGCCGGCGCCACTTCTTCACCGACGTCGGAAATTTTTATTGCCCGATCGCCAATTAATTCTTCATTTATTTTAAGCGCGCTAATCATCAGCCGACGCTGCTGTTCCAGTAAATTAAAATTACCGTAAGAAAAACTAAAAAAAGTTTTTATTTTTGCCAAGACGTCAATTTCAAGGCTAAGGGCTCTTAATAAATCAGCCTTAAATAAATTTTCAACTGCCGAATCCGGTAAAAAAGGCAAAGCCAACCAACCTAAGTCAACCATCAAGCGATTAACTTGGTTCATTGTTTTTTGACTTATGGTTTTAGCTTGAAGACCAGTGATCAGCCGACTTAATGCCCACCAAAGTTCCTTGGCTTCGCCAACTTGAAAACCGTCCAAGTACCCACTGGTTAAAAGTTTTAACAAATCCAAAATATCGGCCGTCTCTAACTGGTCTGGCGTGATTTTTTTTATTTTTTCTAAACGATTGTCAATCATGACTCATTTCATTATATAGTAACTGATTATTCCTCACCTGAAGTCTTGGGTGGTATTTCCGTCGGCATGCTGCCCGTTTTTTGACCAGTCTTGCGATAGATGCTCTTTAAATTATTGTTGACATCACGAAGCAGCCCAGCCACCGATCCTGGGTCGAGCTGACCACCGGCGGCCATCGATCCTCGGCTCAAACTGACTTGACGCATGAGGTCATCAAAGTGCGACCGCTCAGCGCTATTAACCTTGTCTCCAGATAATTTGTCAAGTGATGATTTCACCCCCTCCAAAATACTCTCAATACTCGTCAATACCGCAAGGATTGCCCCGTTATCAGCACTGCCTGTCGCCCGCTTCAGCTCTTCACCTTCTTTATCTACTGCTTCCTGCGCTGCCGCAACAACCTCGGCCGGTGGCGCCTGCGCAATAACCTGCTGCGCCTGCTGGCGGGCTTGTTCATTGACCGGGTGAGCAACGGTTGAGAAGGCTTGGTGGACGGCTTGCGGTACTGATGGTTCGGGTCGACGCCGAGTTTCCAAATCCATAACCTGATCCAACGCGGCTTGCATTTTTGACTTTGCTTTATTAATATCAACGTCAAATTCTTTGCCTTTTTTGGCCACATCTTGGTCAATGCGAGCGTTCTCTTTTTGTAAGAATTCAGCCATCTTTCTTGCCTCTGCGGCGGCTGGCATATCGCCACGGCTGGCGGCGGTGCGGGCCGCTTCATTCCGCTGCTTAACCTCGGCGTTGTTTTCCGCCTGTTTCTGCCGCATCGCATCACCGTAGTTAGCCTTCCGAGCCGCTAGCTGCTCATACTCGGTGCGGCGCTGCTGGTAGGTACCCTGAGTTTGCTGCGCCTGACGGTAAAGCTCATTTTTAGTACCGACTGATGCCGTATCGATTCCCTGGCTCTTTATCGCCTCGACGACGGTTGCGTCGAGATGCAAACTATCTTTCGCCGCCGGTTCGAGATTCGTTCGCGCCAGCGCCCGGCTCAACGCCGCCAGCTGCAAGTTGTAATCGCCAACAGGAACAGAGCGGGCGGCTGCCGGGTAGGATTCTCGTACCTCCTCCGTTAGCGCCGACTGCTGAGCCGCTGACAGCTTACCCCACAGCTGGCCGAGCTGGCTGGGATTGAGCGTACTCAAAGCGCTGATCGCCTGGGTGTATACCGGCGCGTTTTGTGCCTCGCGCTGCTGCAGCTGCCGCTGCCGTTCCTTAACGGTTTGGCGTTCGGCTTGAGCCGCGGCCTTAGCGTCACGCGCCTGGGCTTTGGCCGTTGCGGCACGCTGCTTATCAATCGTCTTGAGTTCTCCCTTGGTCACGGCAGCCTCAGGGTACGCCTGATCGAGCCGCTGCTTCGCCGCGTTGCTCATCTTAACGGCACCGGTTGCCGCCATGGCTCGAGCCGCCGCGTCAGTGAGCTGCAACGGTTCGCGGGCATCTGAACGGCCGTAGCTGGCCAAACCCTGGGTCAGAATTTCTTTCTTGGCATCCAGCGGACTAATGTTACCCCACCGAGCCTTGACTTCAGCTTCCATCTGGAGTCGGCGGTCGCTCTCAATTGAATTGTAGATTTCATCAATCTGGGCTGGAGCAAGCTTCTCAATTTCCGGGTGGGCCCGTTCATGACGGCCGGTTTCAAGGCGTGAGGCATAGCCGCTATTATTGGTCATCCGGAGGGAACCAACCTTGTCCAATGTCTCGTCGAAAGCCGCCCACCTCTCTACCGCCGTTTTTTCATCAACCCCTTCATTTAACAACTGCGTATGATATTTATCCCCGAGGAAAGTCTTTTGTGCCTTGGTTAGATCGCCTTGTTTGTAGTAGGCACCTGCTTGTGACTGATTGACGCCAAAGATGCGCTGGACGTCTTTATCGGAGAAGTCAAGCCCAACGCCGGCCTGCTCACCTTCACCTTTGCCGCTAGCCGACTTCACACCCCGAACTTTACCCTGCTCTTCACGAATCGCCTGCTCGACCGCCTCGGGGTTAGCCTGATCAACGTCCGGCCTGATACGGCCAATTTCTTGCCGCCAGCCACCCATCAGCTGCTCGTTACGCTCAAAATCTCCTTGGGCAGTATACTGATCAGCCTTGTACGACCGAGACTGGTAAAAATCAGCCGCTGATAAACCAGTTTGAGCGCTAAAGGCGTCAATCGCCTGCTTGGTTCGCTCGTGCTTAGCGATGTCAATATCAGCCATCGGGGCGCTGGGGCCGGGCGCTGGGGCTGAACCAGGCGTAGGCGCGGGCGACGGCGTTGCGTGTGCCTGTTCTCCAAACTCGCTTAAGAATTCATCAGCGCCATAGACCTTTCCATTAACCTGAAACTGGGGCTCACCTTTTCCACCAGTTGTTTTCCACGCCGTTTTAACAATTACGTCGACTGGCTCTCGTGGATTAGCAGCACTTTGCATAAGAAAAGCAAAACCTTTGGCGTGGTTGATTATGTTTCGCAGTGATGCATCTGGTTTATCAAAATTCGCAACTTCTGTTTCCTGACCTTCGACCCAGTTCACTTCATCTGGGCTGCCACCCATAGCCATGGTCCAATCTCGCTTTTGAGAGTGCTCAAAAATTCTTGCGCCCTGGGCGCCGAACATAGCTGTCGCCGCCAACCGCTCTGGCATTCCCATAGCGTAGGTACCATCATTATTCATTGCCATAAATGCATGCGGCGCTAAACCAAGCCTGCTGCGACCCTGCATTTTAGAAAGTTCAGTCTGCATGCGTTTTTGACCAGATTTTCTAATAATTTTACCGGCAGCGTCTTTTTGATCATAAATCCTTTCCATTTCCATCTCGTCGTGGCCGCCTTCGAGTGATGATCGATAGGTATCATGGCCACCGTATTCTGGATGACCATTTTTTTTGCCAATATCTTCAAGGGTTTGCATCGTCGTCATCCCGGCCTGATCGCTCCCGAGAGACTCTTGCAAAAAGAAATGGAGTGTTTGCCAGTTGTACCATGCACCCTTATCATCGTTTACATTATCCATTAGACTTAAGCCGGTTTTCTCATCCTTTTCATCCATAGCCGCTTTTAGTTGATCATCCTTGGTCGTTTTATACAAATTCTTGATGTAATTGCGAGTATGTGCTTTCGTTTCCGGATGAGCCATTATATCATCCAAAAAACCCGCTACGCCGCCAGCCTTGATCAAGCCTCTTTTTTTAGCCCTAATTTCCGCCGATTGCGGCGCGTTCCTTAATCCAACCCACTCTGCTGCCATTTGTTCTTTATCGTATACGTCCGCAAAATCTTTAGCGAACTTAGATTCTTCCGCTAATTCAATTTGTGATACCCGAGGCAACGATGTTCCGGTAAAAAGCTGTTCCCATTTTTCATGGCCAGCAGCGGCAGCTTTACGTTTTGATACATCATACAATTCTGCCCGCCGTGCACCCCACCCGCGAACCATCCCGGCCGGACTCGCCCAGGCCGGCAATTTGCCTTCACCGATTGCCTCATTGACCTTGCGGCCGACAAATTGAAACGGCGCCTTGGCCGCGGTCTTCGCGGTCCAGCCCACCGCCCTGCCCGGCGCCAGGAGCGCCTTGAGCCCGGTTTGGCGAATCTTATTAAACATCGACCCCGCGAACTGGCTGCCGGCCACGCCGATCTGCTGGGTAATGACCAAGGACCCCATCAGCATGGCAATGGCGATGATAAACGACAGCAGATGGTCGGTTTGGCCGATTTTCGTTTGAACTCCGGCCTGCTTGGCAAGCTTCGCGCTCAACGCGTCACCGGCGCCGGCAGCGGCTAAGCCTTTCTGGCTGCCAAACTCTTTTTGGGCAATGTCCCCGGCGCTGGCGACGGCGAAGGTCAGCCAGAGGAAGAATCCGAGCACCGGGCCGACAATCACGTACTTGGTGAACTCCTGCCACCACTGCTGGGCGTAGCGCTGCCCCTGGGGAAACGCGGCCATGATGTAGGCCAGCGGCGAGAGCACCACCAGCACCCAGAGCATCACGATGCGCATCACCAGCACGACGAGCATCACCAGCAGGACCCCAATGGTAATCAGCAGCATGATCGCCATCAGCAGCGCCGTACCCGTGAAGTTTGCCGCGCTCGCCTCCGCGGCGTTGGACCAGTTGTAGGTAATAATTGACTGGATCTGCAGGGTAGTTACCATGTTGCCGGCGCCGGAAACGCCGGCGAAGGCGGCGACGAAGGTGAGCATCACCACCTGGGCGAAGTCAATGATCAGGCCGGCGATGACCTTGCTGAAGTTGACCAGAATCGCCATCAGGATCAGCTTGGGCAGCAGCTTCTTGAAGTTGTAGGATTCAACCCGCAGGATCGTGGCCAGCGCGATACCCAGCAGCACGACCACGAAGAACAGGTTGGCAACGTCACGGACCAAGGTCCAGCCGTTGCTGACCGCCCCAGCGGTCGCGAAGCTGTTATACTTAACCACGAGGAGCAAGATCGCGATCAGAGCAGTTATGACAAACCCCTCGAGCCAGATGACGATCCTGGCCAATCCTCCGACCAGTAGATTTACGAAGGTTGAGAGAAAGACATTTGATTCTTCTGCCTCGGCCTTTTTGACAGGTGTTGGCCGTGTATTGAAAGCGCCGGAGGACCCGGCCTCTAACGGCCCAAGATCGTCTTGCTCGTAGTCGCTCGTTGGGCGGGGCGGCTCTTCTTGAGCCAATACGAGTGGCGCGGATACGGCAACGGTAAAAACGGTAACGGCAAGCGCGAAAAGACACAGCGCCGTCAGGACCGTTCGCCGATTCAGGATGTTCCTCCACGTTTTCATCGTAATCTTTTTTTCAATACGCGATGCTAATGATGCGAACTCATGCGAATGCTGCGAACCTGTCTGCGTGCAACGCTCAGGCAGATAAGCATAAAGCTCTTACCTGGTATCCTTCCCCTTACGTTAAGGGGAAGTTACCCGCCTCGCCGTGGCTTTACCGAAGGCGAGTCGAGGCGGGGAAGGGGTTACGGCCCGCCTGCGCGCCGCGCGCGGGCAGGCTTCAGCATTACTCGTAACTCCCTCGCCACGCTAACGCGTTGGCGTAGCGGGCCCACTTAATCTCACCTTAGCTCCCCCTCTTAACCCAAGAGGGGGGTGCTTACGATGTTCTTCTTGTCAAGGCAAATGCTGCGAATAAGCATAAAGCGCTGCCCAAGTATCCTTCCCCTTACGTTAAGGGGAAGTTAGAAGGGGTTACGGCTTTGACCTATTCTCGTAACTCCCTCGCCACGCTAACGCGTTGGCGTAGCGGGCCCGATCATTTTAACCTTAGTTCCCCCTCTTACCCCAAGAACGGGGTACTTAAGAAATTCTTCTTGCTCGTACTAATCGTTGATCCCGACAATGACGTAGCCGCTCGCGCTCGCACCGCCAAACGTCGTCCAGGCGTCAGCGTTATCGAGCTGGCAGACCCCGCCGCCAGCGCACGGCGCTACCGTCGTACATGCACTACCGGGCGCGGTACCTCCGGCACAGACGCCGCTGCCGTCGCTGCTGCAGTTGGGCGCTCCGCTGCCGACGCGATAGCCCCACTGCGGCCCCAGGAGCACGCCGCTGCCCGGATCAATGCTGCCGTTGCACCAGCCCCAGTTGTCCTGAATCTGAATCCGCGGCTTGACCGCGCACCAAGTGAGGTTACAGACGCCGCCCGGCGAACACTGCGTCGAATTCTCGCAGCTGGCGCCGGGCGTTGGACCGCCGGAGCAAAAGCCTTTAGGCAGCACCCCAGCTGGCACATCGCCAAGCACGGCCGAACAGTAGATCCGGTCGCCGCTCTGATTCTGGGATAAAATTTCGTAGTAGCTGTAGGAGTGGGTCAGCTTGTAAGGCGCCACGGTGTTCGAGCGGTCGCGCAGGTTGGTGCCGGACACCGCCACCTTGGAGCCATCGCCCCAGTCAACCTGGTAGGCGGTCAGCGGCAGCTGGTTGCCGTCAAGCACCGCGTTAAACAGCAGGGTCGCCGAGCCGGAACCGCGCTGGTTAATAATTTTGAGCGGCGCAGCGGTTCCGTTCTGGCCGTTAATCAGGATGTTTTTAACCAGCGGCGCGATGGCGCAGTAGTCGGCATCGGTACTGAAATTCAACGTTGTCGGCCGGCTATTGTCATTCAGACCAGTCAGCGTCTCACACAACCGGTCAGGCGGACTCCAGCGGAAAGGGCTGCAAAGCGCGCCGCCGGAAGTGCCGCCGCAGCGGAACTCATCAGTTCCTGTGACCTGCAAGCAGAGAATTCCTGCTGGACAAGTGACTCTTAAGTCCGGCTGGAAACCCTGACGCTGCTGCGCGCAGGTGCCACCCGGACACTCATCAGCATTGAACGTACACTCTTGCCCCGCATTCAAACTATCATCTGAACAGCTATACTTCTGTTCACAAGTTGGATCCGGACCACCGGCAACAGACACGGGACAACAGCGCTTATCTGTGCCAACATCCCAACTGCCGTTAGCGTTGAAGTCACAAGCGAAAACTTTATCACAGGCACTACCCTCGCACTCACTTAGGTCATTAACTTCTATGCAGGGGATACTCACACCACCGCTATCAAAACCACACGCTGCCACGTTGCACTCCGCCCCTCGCGTTGAGGTATTACCTTGACAAAGGGTGCCACGATCAATGCATGAACCTTGGGGACATTGCGGGCTGCTATCAGTGCAGACCTTTCCGTCATTAGTTCCGCCTAGGCAAACCAGATCCCCAATCTCTTGCCATTTCCAGAAGCTGAAGCTCTGGGCGAACAGGCGCTTGAGGTAGGTGCTGTAGGCGCTGGGCGCCGTGCCATAGGTGTAGGGCACCTGGCCCATACGCGCCTGGTAGGGCGGCTCAAAGTTTTCCGTGTCCGGCAATTGCCAGTAGAGCTTGTCCGAGTTGGTAATATTGTAGGGATCCTCGGGTACCGCGGCGCCGAACGGCGCGTAGTCGGTGTTGTACTCGCAGACGCTGCAGCGTGCTCCATCCGGTACACCGTCAAAGTTCGCATCGGTATCGCAACGGTACGTCTTTTCGCTATTGACGAACACGCAGTCAACTCCCGGCGCGCAGGCACCGTTAATCGAGAAGAGCGGCTTCGTGCCATTAACCGTGCACTCGAGGTCGTCGTACGAGCTGCCTTCTGCCACCCGTGACACCCAGGCTTTGTTCTCACCGACAGGCGTCACGGTTTGAGCCAGCAGCGTACAATAGTTCCGATTCAGATGAACATCAACCCCAATTTGCCACTCGAAGTTATGGGTGCACTTACTAGATTGATCGGCGATCCAAAACCACATCTGATCCAGTAATCCTTCCTTGTCAAAAATTGCTTTACCCCCGTATGAGCAAACCTTGCCGTTAGTGGCCGCGAGCCAAGTTTGGTTTGGACTGGCGGTAACTGGCACCGTACCTCCAAATTTAGGAGTTGCTTCAACATCAAAAAACTCGACCTTACCCTCCACGGACATGTTAAAGCAGTAACCAAGCCAGCCCTCCATGCTGTGGGCAACGTCACCATCATCTGCAAGGCTAAAGACCCTAATCCGGTCAATGAGGTTCTTATGAAAAATATCAATATCAGCGGTTTTTTCTCCCTCATACTTACAGACGCCGACCACCCAGTCGGACCCGCATCTATTTCCGCCGGTTAACGTAACGCTCGACCCATCGGGAAATTCAAGTTTTCCGCCATTTGGCTTCTTATACGTAATACATTTATCTTTATCCAAATTGTTCTTATCAATCTCTGGTGTTACGTCATTATAGTCACCACTGATCGTCATATCTCCTTCTTTAAGGAACTCTATCCGCGTCGTGGACATGCTCGTCTCCATGCAGTAGTAGAGCGGCAGCCGGCCGTTGTAGCCAATGTAGGTGCCGAAGGCGTCGCCCTTGATCAGGTCAACCGGCCACCACTGGAGGCAGACGCCGGACCGCTGGGGGTCTGGCTCCAAACAGTAGCCGGACCAGCCCTGCTGGATGGCGCCGGCCGTATCGCGGTAGCTGCAGGCCAGCGAGTCCTGCTGGGGGAAGACGCGGCAGGAGCGGCTGACGTAATTCTTCTCGCCGGTGTACGGCGGCAGCGCCTGAACCTCGAGGGTAGGCAGCATCTGGATGTTATCAAAGTAGGAAGACTCGGCAATCAGTGCGGTATTGGGATGGAAGTTGCGGAGGCGAACCCTGACTTCGGTACCGGTAATGGCGGTACGGTTAACGATCACCGAAAGGCTGGTCCAGTCCAGCCGCGCTTTGAGCCGGAGCTCGACGGGCGGGGCGAGCTGGTTACCCGAAGCGTCAACCAGATCAACAATCGCCTCGGCTTCAGTCGGCTGAAGGTTTAACGTATTAATACTGGCGCTCAAGGTATAGTCGGTATTGGGTAAAACTGAAATCGGATCAGAAATGACGACGTTGTCTGCATTCAGCTTAAGCGACGCCCGGCCCTGCAGCGTGATGCCCTCGTTGTCCTGGGCCTCAACCACGCTCGAGATCACCCGGAAGAGGTGGCTGCCCCAGCGCCGGCCGTCGCCGTTCTGCCAGGCCCAACCAACCGGGTACTCGACCTCGGGGTAGTCCTCAAAGCTGCCGTTCGGCACCTTCGCCACCTCGCCGAACTGGCTCATCAGGTTGAACGGGTAGTAGCCGTTGAAGGTGTTAGCGGCATCAAACGCCGCGCCGGGTATCACCCCCTGCGCACCCGTTGCGTCGGCAAGGGTTGAACCGGCTTTGGCGTAGCCCGAGAGGTAGGCAATTTTATCGTGGTTAAGGAACTCAACCGTGGTGTTGTCATTCGAGCCGTTAACCTTCTGGCGGTCGGATAAGATGAAGTTCGTGCACTCGCCGGACTCGTTCAATTCATCGCAAGCCGCGAGCTCGACGCAGTAGGTAACCTCGTTGCCGCTCGCGTCAACCGACTTAACCTTGGTCTGGCAGTCGAGCCACTGGCCGCAGGTTCGGTCCGGACGAACCTTCAAAATGGTGCTGCTGTCGCAGGCGCCGCCGCAGTTTGCCACCGGCACGCTGCTGTTGACGCCCGGCCGGCTCATGTCGGCGTCGAAGCGGAGGTACGAGTTGTCGGTCTCTCCGATCTTGTAGTTGACACCGCTGCGGTCGTTAAACAAGACGCAGCCGTTGAGCTCGTTGACGATGCCGTTGCAGCCGGTCTTGTTAACGTCGCTTGCGAGCACGTAGTCCACCCCGCTCTCGCGTACGGCCACCGCCTGCAAGAGGCTGGTGATTGAGGAGGCGCCGCCCGGGTTGAGCCGCAGCGTACAGGTGCCGCCGCCCGCCGCCGGCACGAAGAACCGGGCCGAGTACTGCCGTTCATCCGGCAGGTCGGGCCGGCGCAGCCGGTCGCCCTTGAAGTCGGAGACCGGCAGCTGGAGCGCGTCCGTGCCGGCGCTGACCATTGAGTGGTCGGGTGAAGTGATACCCGGGCAGCCGGTAATCTGTACCTCAAGATCGGAACTGTCCAGCGCGGTGCCGTTCGAGCTGATCGCCACGGTGTAGAGGGTGTTGCGCGTCAGGGTGATCGTTTGCTCCAGCGCGCTGAGCAAACTGCTCCAGCCGTCGGGTTTGCCGTTAAGGTCGAGATCCTGCTTAAAGTCCACGTTAAAAATCAAGTTCTTCGCATTGTTACTCACCGGATCAATGAACTCGGTGCAGCTGGCCGCGCCGGCCGGACACAGCCCGGTCCAGCCGGTCGCCGGGTGGACGATACCCAAAGGCGAGCGGGTAATCGGGCAGTCCGGCGTGGCCGAGGCGGAACCGATCTTAAACCAGCCAAAGCCGCCCGGCTGGTTGGGAATCTGCCGGTACTCGCAGGTCTGCAGCCCGGGCGCTTTGAAGTAGAAGAAGCCATGGTTGGTCTGAAACTCGGCGCAGCCCACTTCGCCGCTGCCGCAGAGCGTGGTTGGGTACTGATCCGGATCGTTCAAGACGTACGCATCGGTGTAGCCGGCCACCGCGCCGCTCTGGTCGAGGCTGGGCCGGCCGAGGCGCTGGCAGCCTTCCTGGGTCGAGTCGCAGCGGAACTCGGCGCTGTTGACCATGGTAACCACCCGATCCTGGGGTACCGTCACCGTGCCGGCGGCGTCGGCGGTGTTAAACTCACTCGCGAACGGGTCGTCCGAGTTAAAGGTGTCGAGCAGCGCTTCGCAGCCGACCGCGTCTTCGCGGCAGAGGCTGGAAAACGACTTGAGGTTGTGGATTTGGTTACTGGAATCCCGGTACTGCTGGCAGCCGAGCATAAACTGCGGCGCGGGCACCGCCGGGCTGACGAACGGGTTGGTGTCGCAGCTCGTTGGCGTCTGCCAGGAATTTTTAATGGCGTAGACGTAGCCGGTAATCTCCTTGAAGGTAACGTTGTCGAAGAAGAAGTCCTTGCTATTCGCGTTCCGGGCAACCAGCTTGGTGCCGCGCGGCCAGTCGTAGCGGATCGGCCCGAACGTGTAGTACTGCCAGTTCGCGGTCAGCGCGACTTGGGCAATTGTCGTCGCCCCAGCGCTGTCGGTAAGCTGCATGGTAACCGGCGTATTGCCCGATTCGCTCCGGGCCCAGAAGGTGAGCAGGTAGTCACGGCCGCTCGCGAAAGCGGCATCAAACACGCCGCAATCAGTCGTCCCAAGCGCGACCTCGCAGGTCTGGCCGGTTGGCTCTTGGGCGAGGCAGGTGTTCGTCGCCGCTTGGTAGCAGGGATACGTTGCTCCGTCGCAGACCGTCAGGGCAGCGTCGCAGGTTGCCGCGCCCATCGAGGCGGCCATGGTCTGGAGCGTGCCCGACTGGCTCTTGATCGAGTGGCCGCCGACCGAGAGCGCCAGGCTGCTCATCTGACCGGTCTGCCAGCCGAGGCTGTCGCCGTCTTCAAAGCTGTCGTAAAACGCGGTGAAGACGTTGCCGCCGGCGTTGCCGCGGTACTCGCGGCAGCCCGCGGCTTGGGCCGGGCAGGCGACACCCTGATCGGGGATGGCGTAGTAGACGCAGGCGTTGTCCTGCCAGCCGGGATTCAGTGCCGCTCCCGTGTAGGCCGGGTTCGAGGCCGAACAGTTCGCCTGGGCTTCGGCATCGGTTTCTCCGAGGCGGGTCTTTCGGTAGGGGTGGCAATCATCTGAACAGGTGATCGTGTTTTGTTCCAGGACGTAGTGAACGCCTCCGTCGCGGTCGAAGAATTCCCGGCAGAACGGGTTCTGGGTTAAGTCTTCAGAGGCGTCGCAGCAGTCTGGTGAACCGTCGCCATCACCGTCGGATTTGTTGTCGCACCAGGCGTCAGGGTAGGCGACCTCGTCGGGGCTGGCCGGATTGTACTCGATGACCTCGTTGGGGCTGGCACCGGCGGTCTTTAAACTGTAGGTTGAGAGCTGATAGCCGCTGTCGTCCGAACCCTGCCAGCTGTAGAAGGTGCCGCAGCTCACCCCGGCCGCGCCGGGTTTGGTGCACTGGCGCAGGTACTGGTAGTACTCGCGATCTTCGCCGCCGGCCCCTGCCTCGTCGAGGTTGGTGAACTCGTCGCAGCCGGCCTGGGCCAGGCTGCACTGTTCCGCGGTCTTGGGGATGAAGAATTCGATGGACTGGGTCCGCTCAAAGTAGGTCGGCGCCTGCTTGAACGCGTCGTAGCCCACGCATTCAGCGCCGCAGTAGTCGTCGGCAGCGGCGACACCGGGAACGGGCAGCCCGCCCTGGAGCGGCGTAAACGACTGGCAGCCGATCTCGTCGGCCTGGCAGTACGGGGCGTAGCCGGCGCACTCGGGCGGGTCTATCTGGCGGCAGCAGAAGCCGCCAACGCAGCTCTCCGGCCGCCAAACCAGAGTGTCACCGATACAGCTGGCTTCGGTCACGCCGTTGAGCACATAGTCGCTGGGCCGTTCCAGGCTGAAGCCCTGGCAGCCAAGGTAGTCCGGCGCCTTGCGCAGGTGGGTTTCCGTCAGCGTGGTGTAGCCTTGGAACGGCACCGCTTCAGTCCGGACGCTGCCGGTAACCTCCTCGAGCTGGATGTCATCGTAGAGGATCGAGCCGGTACCTTGAGTAATAGTGTACAAAATAATTTCCAGTTTTTTAGCGGCGTCGAACACGGGATCGTTGATGGCGAGGACCGCCGAGAACCGCTGCCACTGGTCGTTGAGCCCAACTGAACTGATACCGTTGATCATGATGTTGCCGCCGACGGCGTCAGGCGATCGGACAAAGTTAGCGTAATTCTTGTCCCACTCATGGCAGCCCCCTCGAAGATTTGGCGGGACTATATTTTCATCGCTGCCGTTACATTGAAAGTCATCAGCGTTGACCGTTTTCGCGTAGTAGGAAACAATGAACATCCGCTCGTTGAGCGGCTCGCCCGTATCAAACGTGAGCGAAACATAGGTTTCGGCGCCGCCACTGTCGTCTCGCAGCTGCATCGCGGCTCCGCCGCTGTGAGCATCGCTGCTGGCTTTAACAACGGCTCTGACGGCAGTCCAGTTCTTGAAATCCTGATCCCCGGGCTGGGTGGTACTGTCTTGGTACAGCTCAAAGCTCGGGTCGGTAACGCTAAACAGGAGGTTGCTGATCCGCCGGGTCGGCGAAGCGTAGAACTGGGAGCAGCCGTCAGCTTCGGCGCTGCACTGCTTCGCGTCGCGGTCGAAGTGGATCTTGCTCTCATCTTCGGCGATGGCGCCGGCCAGCGTCAGGGTCACCGGATTGACCAGGCAGCTCTCGGTCAGGCTGAAGTCGTCGAACCAGGCCAGGCCGCTGACCTGCTCGCCGGCGACGATTACCACGATCTTGATCCTGTCGTTCGCGTTCAGCGCCGGCGTATCAAAGCTCACCTGGTACCAGCGATTCTTGGCGGTTTGGGTCAGCATGACCGGCGGGTCAGCCACGGCGCCGCCGTTTACCAAAACGCTGAACGAGATTGACCCGACATTCAGCCGGTCAAAGACGTAGCCGCTCACGGTGTAGGCGCCGGCGCGGGGTACGGTCAGCTCATCGGACCGCATCGTTACGCCGGCCATACTGCCGGCATTGTAGAAGCGCACGCTGCTGCGGCCGCGGTGGATCCGCTCCTGCCCGCCGCTCACCCGTTCGAAGTAGGCCGGATCCCCGCCCCACTTCGCGGCCAGGGTGCCGGCCGGGGCGGCGGTTTCAAAGCCGGGGTTGGGCAGCAGGTTCTGGCGGCTCTCGCAGCCGGTCTGGACGCACTGAACTCCCTGGTACTCGACGGTGCAGCTGGCGCCGGCCTGGCAGCCGCCGACACCCGTTCCGAAGAGATCGGCTTGCCACCACTGGGTGCTGGGGCTGCAGGCGGTGCTGATGGTCAGGTTCGCGCCACTGACCGCGTCGGTGCAGAATGTCCCGGCTTCAGCGATGCTGCAGCCGGCGTTGAGCGGGCAGCCGCTGGGCGCGGCGCACGGTTTCAGCACCTGCTCGCCGGCATTAACGCAAGCCCAGGTGGCGCTCGGAACATTGTACGACTGGCAGTACCACTGGCAGCCGGCGTTGTCCGCGCTGCAGCTGTTGTAGTTAAGGGTATTCTGGAGGTAGGAAACCGTCTGGCCGCCGCCGTTCACGAAAGTCTGGCAGGTGCTGTACTCGGGCAGGCAGCTCTCGGCCTGGAGGTTCCAGGTTGGCTGTTCCTCGGTGCAGTAGCCGTAGATGCACTTGCCCTTGCTGTCTTTCTCAATGCACGACTGGTAGTCGGCGCAGTACTGGCTGCGCGTCACGATCCGCTGGCCGTCGTTGCTGACCTGATCGCTGATGATGACCGGCCCGTAGCCTTCCGCCTTGCAGAACGCTTCCGGCGCTTTCAGCACCCAGTATTGGTCAATCAGGCGGTAGAAGGGGCTGTCCGAGTTATCATACTCGGCAATCAAGGCATTCAGCGTCACGACCCGGTCGCTGCCGGTAAATCCCTCATCAATAATTTTAGCGGCCACCTCCCAAGTAACCGGGATGATCCGGTGGGCCCGCAGAATCAGCAGGCTGCGGTAGGGGTAGCCCTTCTTGTCCCCGGCGTAGGGCGGCGCAACCCCCGGGGAAATAAAGCCGAACGGCGCGCTGCCGTCCAGGTAGCCGGCGTCAATCGCCTCCCGAACCGTCATCTCTTGCTCAATCGCCAAACGAAAATTTTGGTCAATGACGCACTCTTCCGGGCCCGGGTTGCTCAAATCCCGGCAGGTGGCGAGCTGCTGCAAAAGTTCGTACGGCCCGCCGGTAATGATGCCGGCGTCAACCAGCGTTACGTAGCGCGCCTCGGCCGCCTGCCGGCCGGTGAACAGGTCGCGGCCGCTCTCACCGGTATAGAGATCACGGCTAATGAAACTTCGCCGAGCATCATCATCATCCCGCAGGCTCGCCAGTCCTTCCTTGAACAGCCGCTGAAACAGCTTGCCGGCTAAGGTATTAATAAACGTGCTGATGGCGTCAGCCACGATGTCGCCGGTGCTGATTTTCTCGGCGTCGGCCTGATTGTTAATCAAGGCATCCGCCTGGGCTTTGGTCAGGCTGGCGGGGGTAAGAATCTTGCCGGATATCGCCGACGTAACCGGCTGGAAACCCTGGCCTTCGATTCGATCCTGCTCTTTAGTCTTGGTTTCAAACGAGAGGGCTTGATAGTACTTGTCCCAAAGCGTCAAGCCGATGAGAACCTCGTTCTGCTGCGAATTGAATTGCTTGACGAACTGGCTAAGAAAGTCGTCGCGCTGGACGAAGCGCTCCCAGTCTCGGGCCAGTTCGCTGGCGGTACAGTCGGGCTGGCGACGGATAAAATTGTCTTGAAACCCTTGAGCCACGTTAATCCGAAACGGCAGATCCGGCTGGCAGACGTTGAAGCCGTCAAGCCACGATTCACCGAGTTTGCTGATAAAATCACCGGCCGCGCCGTCAGCGGCCTTGGTCAGGTACGCTCCCCAGCTATCAGTATGAAAGTACGGGGTCTGGCCCTTGCCGCCGGCGGCCAGCCAGGTCGCCGAATCGTAAGCAAGGTTGTTGAGGAATAAATGTAAGGCTGATTTGAAAGCAATCGCCGCCGTCCGCTTCTCGATCTGCTGTGCTAGACGTTCAGCTTGTTCAGCGAAGTTATAGCCGATTTGGCTAAACCACGCTCGAAGGTTCGCGGCGTCAAAGGTCGGTATGCCGGCCGCGGCCGCCGGGGTCGGGTAGAGCATTGCCGGCGCGACCAAGCCCAGCGCCAGCGTCAGCAACATGCAACCCGACAGGATGAACCTCGCCACCGGCCGGCTCCTGCGGTTTGCCTCGCGCTGCTTGTCTTGGTGTACTTGGTGTATCATGGTAGTTTAGTAACCCTGAAGCGTCTCTGAAACCAGCTTAAGAAGCTCCTCGTCGCTCACTTGACGCAACGTTTCCGGCGGAATCCCCTGCTCTTGCAGCAGCTGCCGCAGCTGGGCCGGGGTAAGCTGACTAATCTGGTCAGCGGCCGATGAGCTGCCCGCCGGCTGGGCCGGCCCCGCCGTGGTGGCGGTGGAGCTCGCGACCGTACCGCCGGTTACCTCGAGGTAGGTGCGCAGCAGCTCCTCATCGCTGATGGCGTTCAGCACATCAGCTGATACGCCGGCGTTTTGCAGCAATGTCCGAAGCGAGCCGGCGTCCAGGTCGGCCGCGGCTGGCGCGGTATTTTCAGCCACGGTACGTTCGGCCGCGGCGCCGGTGCAATCAGCGCCCTTCGGACAGTTGGGGTTGCTATTACTGGCAATTTCTTTCTGATCCTCTATACCATCCGAATCTGAATCCTCGAGAAAGGGGCTGGTCTGGTAGACGTAGAGCTCGTCGTAGTCCGAGAGGCCGTCCTGGTCCGTGTCTTTCTGGCGTAAGCCAAGCAGGTCTTGATCAACAGGGTTGGTCGCGGCGGCGAAGCTGGTGTTGCTTTCGGGCAGCGGACGGTCGAAGGGTTTGGCAATCAAACTTTTAAAGTGGTTAAAACCAAAGATGATGCCAGCGGCGCCGAAAAATAAAACCGCCCCCGCTAACCACTTTTCCACCGTTTGGGGGGCGTTAAAATACGCCTTAATTTTTTCGCTGACTGGGTACCGCTCGCCGCGGTTCGCCGATGATCCGGTCTCTTGCTCTTGGTAGATATCAGACAGGATAGTTAAGTTGGTTGATTTTTTGGCTGATTGGGCCATTTTTTTCAAAAGTATTAGACGCGGCGGCGTGATACATCCAAACCCTCTCCCCGCCAGAGGCGGGCAGATGCAATAGCCAGTTCATCTCTCGATTGCAATCGAGATAACCCCAAGTTTAGTCGAGGGGTCAATTGAATATATTATACTAAATTTTCAAAAAGCAAACAAGCGAAAAAGTAACAATTAATTAAGATACATAACCAACTTTTTTGCAAGCTGCTGCCAATCAGCCACGGCGAGGTTTTGCGCCCGAACATTGGGTGTCAGACCGGCTTCAGCCGCTGCAGTTTCGATAATGGTACCGCTGACTTTGAGGCCGGCGGCCAGGTTATTGACCAGCTTCTTGCGCTTGGCCGAAAAGCCGATCCGCACCAGCTGCCAAAACTGCTTTTCGGTTACCGGCTTGAGCCGGGCGGCGATGGCTGCCGCCGGCTGGATGTCGCGAATTGCCACGATGGCCGAATCAACGGCCGGCATCGGCCAGAACTGCTGGCGGCCCACGGTGGCAACCACGGCCGGCCGGCCGTAGAGCTGGACGGAAATGCCCAGCAGACTTAAATCACCTGGCTTCGCGCAGATTCGTTCGGCCACTTCCTTTTGGACCAGGACCACCGCGACCAACGGCTTGACCGCCGCCGTGAGGATGTTTTTCAAAAAACGAGACGTGATGTTGTAGGGAAGGTTGGCCACCACCTTGTAGCCGGCGCCCAGACGGCCGGCGAAGTCGCAGCGCAAAATGTCGTCGTTAACCAGCTCGAGGTTACGGCTGACAATGAACTTTGCCTGCAGCAGGCCGAAGAGTTTCCGGTCGAGCTCGACGCTGACGACGCGACCGGCACGGGCAACCAGCGCTTCGGTCAGAATCCCCAGCCCCGGCCCGACCTCGAGCACGGTGTCGCGCTGATCCAGCCGGGCGGTTTCAACCATGGTATCAATGACTGTAGCGTCCATTAAAAAATGCTGCCCCTTGCTGCGCTGGGGGGTAATGCCGTAGGCTTTACAGAGTTTTTTTATCTGGTCGAGCATTATGAGAAGTTTGTTAGCTAGTAAATTTACAAGTGAGCAAGTTTGCTTGCCAGCTTGCCAGCTTAATTTACTTAATTTACTTACTTCACTTACTTGACTTATCTTGACTTACTCACTGATACAGCCTATACTAAGCCTATGGTCTACCTCTCCGATATCATGCAAAAACGAATTAAGGGCTGGGTCGCGGGTATAGTCATTTTGTTACTGGTGATTGTTGTCGTGTGGGCCATCGCCGGCCAAGCCGCTGGCCAGCGTAAAAGTGGTCGCACTTTGTCGCCGTTTCTTCGTGGTCAAACCCAAGTGGTCAAACCTTCATTGCGCCCGGTCACTATTACCCCTCCATCGTTGTACCCGGTCACTATTGCCGGCATTATTACTTTTGTCGCACCATCATGCGGGAGATCCTGTCAGGGCGGGGAGCCATGCCGTTGTCTAATCTGTAATTGCTGGTGCTTAGAAGTACCGCCACCATTCCCTTGGGGCGAGGTTCAAACATTTGGCTATGAAGGCGCGACCTCGATGGATATCTGCCCTTTGATTTTCTATACGCCGTTTCCGCCGCCTTTTGCACCCGGGCGCTACATCCTTGGTGGCGCAAAATCTTTATATCCAAAATTTTTTGGTATCGACTCATTCATCGGCACTGGTACTAAAAAGTAGCTGCGCTCTTACCACCTAATAAGGTGCGGCGTCAGACGGCCAGAACGAATAATGACGAGCTGGTGCCGTTTCACCGCCACCATCGTCGAAGTTGGCTGCCGCTTCAGCCGGCCGGCCCGGATGGCAACCACAGTTGAGGATTTCCGCCGCGGCAGCGGCCCGGCGTCAATGATCAGCTCCGGCTGGTCTTTTTGGTTTCTGAATTGGGCGACGACCGTTGTTACCCGGTAGGGACTCGGCTGGCCGGAACGGTTGGCCGAGCTGGCGATCAGCGGCCGGCCGGCGCGGCGGCACAGCGTGCGGGCAACGGGGTGAGCCGGCACCCGGACGGCGAACCGCCGGGAAACAACCAGTGACAGCGGCCCGGGCCAGTAGTGCCCGGCCAACTTTTTTTGCAGCGGATGTAACGGGAAGAACCGCTCCACCTGCCGCCGGCTCGAGGCCACCAGGGTAAATTTTTTATCCGTCCGGTTTTTGATCCGCAAAATTTTTCTGGTCACCGCCGGCGAATCAAAAACGCCGCCCAGGCCGTAGGCGGTGTCGGTCGGGTAAACGATCACGCCGCCGCGGCGCAGGACACGGACGGCTTGAGCAAGGCCAGTTCGGTTTGGCTTTAGGATGCGCATATTCACCGCGAGGGGCACGTACACGTAGAGACGAGGCAATGCCTCGTCTCTACGTGTACCCGCCTCGAATCTGCTTAACGAACCGGTAGCCGGCGAACACCAGCGGGTTTATGACCGCTTCAAAGCTGCCGACGTACTCGGCCGGCGCCTGAGTGGGGGCGAAGCCGGTTTTGAACTTCGTCATGCCCACCCAGTTCGGGTGGTGGCAGGTTTGGCCGTTGACGCCGCCGAAATCGTAGGCGCGGCAGCCAAGCTGCTTCGCTGCCAAAATCGCCTCCCAGTGCAGGAGGTACGGCGCCATCACCTCGCGGTAGAGGTCGGCCGATGCTCCGTGGAGGTAGGTCGCCGTTTTGCCAAAAAAAGCAACCAATGCCGCGGCGACAATCTGCTGGTCGTAGATTGCCAGCAAGAGTTTCAGCGTTCCGTCCGGATTTAGAAGCTCGAGCATTTTTTTGTAGTGCTCTTTGGGGTGAGGCTGGAAGTGATCCCTGGCGCTGGTCTGCTTAAGCAGCTGCCAAAAGCCCTCAAGGTCAGATTCCTGGTCGCTGATCTGAAGGGTAACGCCGTGCTTCTGGGCCAGGCCGAGGTTGTAGCGCGTTTTCGGTTTCATCGCCGCGAGGAGCGCATCGGGTGAATCGGTGATCGGCATGATGAAGTTACACTTCGGCTGCAGCTCGCCCTCGCTCTTGCGCAAACCGCTCTCGGCCAACACCGGCTCGGCGCCCACGAGCCAGGGCGGGTCGAACCGAAGCATGAAGCTCTTGAGTTCGCGGGCACGGCGCTTAACCGCGCCCAAAAGCTCCGAGAGCTCGTGGGCGTTCAACGTGTCCATCACCGGTCCGCGCGGCGCGTAGAGGTAGTTGTACTCAAAGTGCAGCTCGTGCCGGACCAGGAGCAGGGCGGCCCGGAACTGGCCCTGCTCGTCGAGCACCGCCAGCCGAAAGACGGGATTGCCGAGCGCCTTCTGAACCTCGCCCCAGCCCCACGACTGCAGCAAGCCGCCGTCCGGCGCGTAGGCTTTAACAAAGGTGTCCCACGGCTCGCGGGCCTTGTCAGTGATTTCGACGATGGACATAGTTTAGGTAAGTAGCTTGTGGCTTCTTAGCTTTTTAGGGCAGGGTCATCCCCTAAAAAGCTAAGAAGCTAAAAAGCTATTTCTTATTCTACTACAAAGTTAATCAGCCGCCCGGGTACGAAGATGATGTTCTTCACCTGCTTGCCCTCGAGGTAGCCGGCGATCTTCGGACGCGCCCGGGCGGCTCGCTCCGCCACCTGCTCGGTGATGTCGGCGGGCGCGTGGAGCGAATCCCGAACCTTGCCGTTGATCTGAACGACGAGCGTGATCTCGGTCGCCACAATCAGCTTTTCATCAAACGCCGGCCACGAGGCTTGAAAGATTGACCGGCGGTGACCCAGCTTCCGCCAGCGCTCTTCGGCCAGGTGGGGCGCGAACGGCGCGAGCAGCCGCAGGAACGTCTCGGCGGTCGAACGGCTGATGGTCGGTTGCCCGGCCAGCGTATTGCTTAAAATCATCAGCGCCGACACGGCCGTATTGTAGTCTTGGGTTTCGATGTCATCGCTCACTTTCTTGACGGTGCGGTGCAGGAGCGTTTTGGCGGCGGCGTCTTCGTGGTCGGCCGAAACCAGCTCGGATCGCTCGAACGTATCCCAGACTTTTTCCAAAAATCGCCGCACGCCCCTCACCCCAGCGGTATCCCAGGGGATTGCCTGCTCGAACGGCCCCATGAACAGCTCGTAGAGCCGCAGGGTGTCGGCGCCGTAGGCAGCGACAATTTCGCTGGGGTTGACCACGTTACCCCGCGACTTCGACATCTTTTCGCCGCCCTCGCCCAGAATCAAACCGTGCGAGGTGCGCTTGCGGTACGGTTCATTGCCGCACGACTCGGGCACGACCTTGATGTCGTAGAGAAACTTATAGATGAAGCGCGAGTAGAGCAGGTGGAGCGTCGTGTGCTCCATACCGCCGTTGTACCAGTCGACCGGCAGCCAGTAGGCGAGTTGGTCAGGCGCGGCCAGCGCCTTAGCGTTCGCGGGGTCAGCGTAGCGCAAAAAGTACCAGTTCGAGCCGGCCCAGTTGGGCATCGTGTCGGTCTCGCGGCGGGCCGGTCCGCCGCAGCGCGGGCAGGTAACGGTCACCCAGCCGGTCATGGTCGCGAGCGGCGATTCACCGGTATCGGTCGGCTCATACTTTTTCACCTCGGGCAACGCGACTGGTAACTGATTCTCGGGTACCGCAATCCAGCCTGGATTGAGTAATTCCCCCTGACTGTATTCCTTATTTTTGCTTTTTGATTTTTGCTTTTTGATTTTATCCTGACATGCCCCGCAAAACACCAATGGAATCGGCTCGCCCCAGTAGCGCTGGCGCGAAAAGACCCAGTCACGAAGGTTATAGCGGGTCGCTCGTTTGCCCCAGCCTTTCTTTTCCAGGTAATCCATAATGATGGCGGTGGCGCGATGGATATCCAGCCCATCTAAAAACTCCGAATGGACCATGGTTCCTTCTGCTTCTTGCACCTGCTCAATCCGAGTAAGGTCGCTCGTATCGCCGTCACGGCCGACGACCACGCGAATGACCGGCAAACCGAACGCCGTAGCGAATTCAAAATCGCGCCGGTCGTGACCGGGCACGCCGACGACCGCGCCCGTCCCGACGGTTGTGAGCACAAAATCACTAATCCAAATCGGCAGCTGCTTGTTATTTAATCGGTTCAAGCCGTACAAGCCGGCGAACACCCCGGTCTTTTTCCGACCTTCGGCCATGCGCTCCTGGTCGGTTTTTTTTCGAGCGGCCGCGATATACTGTTCAACCGCTTTCCGCCGTTCCGCGGGTATCAACCCCTTTTCGGCCGACACCAGCGGGTGCTCGGGCGCGAGCACCACAAACGTGGCGCCGAAGTTGGTATCGGGCCGCGTCGTCGAAACAACGACTGATTCGTTAGTCCCGACAACCGGGTAGTCAATATCAATCCACTCTTTGCGGCCGATCCAGTTGATCTGCTGGGTCTTGATCCGCTCGGGGTAGTCAACCGGAGCGAGGTCGTCAGCCAGCCGGTCAGCGTACCTCGTAATCTTGAGCAACCACTGCTCCTTCTCGCGCTGCTCGACCGCGGTGCCGCAGCGCTCGCAGGCGCCCCCCGCGACCTCTTCATTGGCCAAACCAATCCTGCACGACGGACACCAGTTGATCGGCATCTTCGCCTTGTAGGCCAAGCCGTGCTCAAACAGCTTTAAAAAAATCCACTGGGTCCAGCGGTAGTAGGCCGGGTCGGTGGTGACCACCTGCCGGTCCCAATCAAAACTCAAGCCCAGCGCCTTGAGCTGGGCCGTGAAGGTGGCGACGTTGCGCTCGGTGATGGTCTGCGGATGGGCGCCGGTCTTGATGGCGTAGTTTTCCGTTGGTAAGCCAAAGGCGTCAAACCCAATCGGGTAGAGCACATTGTAGCCCTGCATCCGGCGCTTCCGGGCCAGTACGTCCAGCGCGGTGTAGGGCCGGGGGTGGCCGACGTGCAGCCCCTCACCGGACGGGTACGGAAACTCGATCAAGCAGTAGTACTTGGGTTTAGAGGAGCGGTCGGCGGCGGCGAACAGCTTCTTTTCCTCCCAGTACGTTTGCCACTTCGGTTCAATTATGTTCGGGTCGTAGGAAGCCATATATACGTTTGATGGATTGTACCTACAGACGGGTAGCCGAGAGCCTCTGCTCTCGGCTCGGTTGGAGCAGAGGCTCCAACCTACCCGCTTTTACTTACTCACTTAATTTACTTACTTCTTACTTTACTTAATTATACACCGCTCACCGCGACTCTCCAAGCTAGCTTTTACCCGCCTTCTCGTGCTTCTCGAGGACCGCTTTGAGGTACTTGCCGGTGTAGCTCTTAGCGGCGGCGGTAATCTCCCGGGGTGTGCCCTGGGCGACGATCGTGCCGCCTTTTTCACCGCCTTCCGGCCCCAGGTCAATCACCCAGTCGGCGCACTTAATCACGTCGAGGTTATGCTCGATAATCAAAACCGTGTTACCCTTGTCAACCAGCTTGTTGAGCACGTCGAGCAAGCGCTTGATGTCTTCGAAGTGCAGGCCGGTCGTCGGCTCGTCAAGCACGTAGAGCGTCTTGCCGGTTGAGCGGCGAGAGAGCTCGGTGGCCAGCTTCACCCGCTGGGCCTCGCCGCCGGAGAGCGTCGTCGCCGGCTGGCCGAGCTTGACGTAGCCCAGGCCCACGCCGTAAAGCGTCTTGAGCTTATGGTAAATGTTGGGATGCTGGCGGAAGAAACGCATCGCCTCCCCAACCGACAGCGCCAGCACGTCGGCGATGCTCGCGCCCTGGTAGTGAATCTCGAGTACCTCCGCCTTGTAGCGTCTGCCGTGGCACTCTTCGCACGGCACGTAGACGTCAGGCAGAAACTGCATCTCGATTCGGACGAGGCCTTCGCCGCCGCAGGTCTCGCAGCGGCCTTCCTTGGCGTTGAAGCTGAACTTACCGACGCTGTAGCCGCGGATCTTCGCCTCTTTGGTCTGGGCGAACAAATCGCGGATGTAGGTGAAGACGCCGGTATAGGTCGCCGGGTTTGACCGCGGGGTGCGGCCGATCGGCGACTGGTCAATGGCGATTACCTTGTCGATGTGCTCACTGCCCCGAATCTCGCGGTGGGCGCCGGGCAGGTCCTTGGCGCGGTAAAATTTCTGGGCCAGCGCCTTGACCAGAATATCGACCAGGAGCGTCGACTTGCCCGAACCGGAAACGCCAGTCAGGCAGATGAACCGGCCCAGCGGAATCTTGACGTCAACATTTTTTAAGTTGAATTCGGAAGCGCCGAGCACCTCGAGCGCCCGGCCGTTGCCCGGCCGGTACTGTTTGGGCGGCTCGATCCGCAGCGCGCCGGAGAGGTACTTGCCGGTCAGCGATTTCTTGTCTTTCTTGATTTCTGCCGGCGTGCCCTGGGCCACCACCCGGCCGCCCGTCTCGCCGGCGCCCGGGCCGATGTCAATCAGCTCGTCGGCGGCTTCCATGGTCAGCTCGTCGTGCTCAACCACGATCACGGTGTTACCCAGGTCGCGCAGGTACTTCAGGGTGTCAATCAGCTTCTGGTTATCGCGCTGGTGCAGCCCGATTGACGGTTCATCCAAAATGTAGACGATACCGGTGAGCGACAGCCCCAGCTGGGTGGCGAGGCGGATCCGCTGGGCCTCGCCGCCGGCCAGCGTCGTCGAGCTGCGGTCGAGCGTGAGGTAGCCGAGGCCTACGTTCTGCAGGTAGGCCAGCCGGGCGCCAATCTCTTTGAGCGCCAGGCTGGCGATTTTTTGTTCGCGGCTGGTCAGCCCGTCGCTGGCAGTAGTGGGCTTGCTTAAATTTTTAAAAAATAGTACCGCCTGATCAATGGTTTGAGCGGTGATGTCGGCGATGGTGCGCCCGCCCAGCGTTACCGAGAGCGATTCAGGCTTGAGCCGTTTGCCCTGGCAGGCGGGACAGGTCAGGACGCGCATGTACTGCTCGATCTCCTGGCGGAGGTAGTCCGAGGTTGTTTCCTGGTGCTTTTGTTCAAGGATCACAATCACGCCGGGAAACGTCGCCTTGGTCGCGCCGACCGCGTAGGTGGTGCCGCCGGTGCCGTTTAAGATCAGCCCCAGCGTCTGATCGGACAGTTCACCGACCGGCACGTCGAGTAAAATGTGGTGGCTGGCGGCGACGGCCTTGAGCAGCTGCCAGTACTGGTTCTGGTTGGAAAAATTGCGCGCGAGGGGCTTGATCGCCCCCTGGGCCAGGGTCAGCTTACGGTTGGGAATGACGAGGCTTGAATCAACCTCGAGGCGCGTGCCCAGGCCCAGACACTTGGGGCAAGCGCCGGCCGGGCTGTTGAAGGAAAAGTTACGGGGTTCAACGTTGGGCAGGTCAATGCCGCAGTCGGGGCAATGGTAGTACTGGGAAAACTGTCTCTCCCGGCCGGCGGTATCCAAAACGATGAGCTGGCCGTTACCCAGATCGAGCGCGAGTTCCACCAGCCGCGAGAGGGCGTCGCGCTGGGCCGTAACCTGACCAACTACCACCTCAATCCGGTGGGCAGACTTGGCGTCGAGTCCGCCCGACGGCAGATCCGCCAGGTGGTGAAACTGACCGTCGATCCGCACCTGTAAAAAACTCGCGTTCTTGATTTCGGAGAGGACTTTCTTATGCTCCCCTTTTTGGTTCATCACCACCGGCGCCAGCACGGTTTTCGCCCGGTCCTTGAGCGCGGCAATGTGCTCGATAATCTCGCTGGTGCGCTGGCGGCTCACCGCCTTGCCGCAGCGGTAGCAGTGCATGCGGCCGATCCGGGCGAACAGCAGGCGAAGGTGGTCATAGATTTCGGTAATCGTACCAACCGTCGAGCGGGGGTTGTTCGAACCCGACCGTTGGTCAATTGAAATCGCCGGAGACAGACCCTCAATCGAGTCGACCTCCGGCTTATCCATCAGTCCTAAAAATTGCCGGGCGTAGGTGGACAGTGACTCCACGTACCGGCGCTGGCCTTCGGCGTAGATGGTGTCAAACGCCAGTGACGACTTGCCGGAACCGGAAATACCCGTGATGACCACCAGCTTATCGCGGGGAATCTCAACGTCAATGTTTTTCAAATTGTGGACGCGCGCGCCGCGAATTTTTATCGTTTTACTGGCCATGGGTACCATCAGTTGTAAACGGATACATGATACACTGCTTGCGGCAAACCGTCAAGCACACATGATAAAACCCGATGGGGTGCATCGGGATGTAAGTAGTAATGGAAAGCTTGCAGCTTTTAGTCTATAGTAAGTAGTCAGTAGAGGATTAACAATTTACTACCGACTACAGACTACTGACTACAAACTTGCTAACTCTGTAATGACATTTGAAAACAGGGTTTTAAAAACCTACTGGTACTGGTTGTCCTGCGCCCCCTGGTAGTAGCGCATCGCCCGAATTACATAACCTTGATTGCTTTCTAAACCACCAGGATTAATACAACACTCATAAGCTCTGAAGCCAGGACAATCGACACTGGGAGCCAGGGGCGGCCTTTTACCATTTCTCGGCGTAGTGCCGTAACCACCGTTATAGCCAGCCAAAATGTGAGAAATGTTTCCCTCATGAAACGCCTCATTCTGTTGGATATACCTAGCGGCTAGTTCAATACTTTCTTGGGGATGATCAAGTAAATAATCACAATCGCGGTCGGCAGTCGTTGGCAACATCTGCATCATGCCACATTCTCCATCTTCACCTCGGGCACTGGGATTACAACCAGATTCAGTTGAGGCAATCGCCCGCAAAATTCGGGAGTCCACGCCGTAGCCATCGAAATTATAATCACGGCAGCCCGAAGGAACCGCTAACGCTCCCAGCCGAGACGGCGCAAGATTTGTTTCCTCGAGCGTTGGCAGCGGTGACAGATCATCAGCCAGTACATCGGGGGTTTGCTGCGGCAACCCAACGGAATCATATGAGATGGTGCGAGTTGACGTCTCACACGCAATCTTACCGACCAGCGCATCAGTGCTCGGGTCACCGGCCTGGGCGAGGCGGATGTTTTCTACTTCCGGAATCTTCAGCGGCTTAAGCTCGGTCAGCGCCGGATTTACCGTGTAGAGGATGTTGTATGAAAAAAGCGCTATCACCAGTCCCACCACCGCCGAGATGATGAAGCTCTTGGCGGTCGAGACCCGCTCGGGGCTGCCGCCGGCGGTCAGCCAGACGGCGCCGCCGATGGTGATCATCAGCATCGCGAGGGCGGCGGCCAACGCTACGCCATAGCGGTAAACCGCCCCGATGTAGTCACCGATCCAGCCGATGGTGCAGTACCCCCCCGTGCAGCTGACGGCCTTAAAGATCGCCGATGCACCCGTATTACCAATCTTCACGTTCAGCTGGGGAGTGTCCGCAGCGCCGACGAGTACGGGGGATAAAAAGAATAAGACAGTAACAACCCCCACGAACGGTAAAAATTTTTCTTGCATGGTTTTAAGGGTCACCCCAGTAAATATTATTCCGCGTGTCAGGAACATCAGAGCAGAGTACTGGCTGCTTAAAGCAACGAACTTTGGAAAAAGGTTTTTCTTTGCAAAGAAACCAATCCACGCCTTTAGGATGCTCGCCGCAGGTATACAGCCTGCCTAAAGGAGTGCCTTCATTGACTTCATATTGGTAGCACGCGCACGACTCCCTTATACCGCACATCGCCTCGTAGTTACTATCGTCAACGAACTGTCCGCCCATGGATTCGCATTCCTGCTTCTCTGACGATTGAAGGCACTCGCCGTTAAATAAGCAGTGATACTTAGCCTGAGTGTACTGGCTGGTAGTTTTTTCACTTAGTTTTGGTTCTGGCACATCGCTGACCACCGGCACGCTCAACGGCTCAAGCGCCACCAGGCGGGGGTTGACGGTGTAGAGAATAACGTAGGAGAACAGCGCCAGCATGAGACCGGAGATCGCCGAAATGATGAAGCTCTTGGCGGTCGAGACTCGTTCTGAACTGCCGCCGGCGGTCAGCCAGATGGCGCCGCCAATGGTGATCATCAGCATCGCCAAGGCTGCGGCCAAAGCCACGCCGTAGCGGTAGAGGGCGCCGATGTACTGGCTGATCCAGGGTACCTCCAGGCATTTCCCATACTGGCTCTTTTCGGGTGGGCACGATCCCACCCCATAGCCGGCCTGAAAATCGGACGCTTGGCCAAAGTCGCCAATCTTGATCTGGAGCTCCGGCGCCAGATTGGGCGCCGAGCTGCCATCGGCTGCCCAGACAACGGCTGGACCAGCAGCAGACAACGCCACGAGGAGGAGAAAGAGGATATAGAAACGAGGTTGATTCATAGCGCGAACCTAACGATTGAGCTCGGCGACGATCAGCTGCTGTAGCGCCTCGTAGGGCACCGCGCCGCGCACGAGTGTGCCGTTCACGAAGAATGTAGGCGTCGCCTCGACTCCGGCTTCGATGCCGGCGTTGTAGTCATCTTCAATTTCTTTCACATACTTACCCGAGCTCAAGCAGCCGCCGAACGCCACGCTGTTCAAACCAATCTGGATGGCGTAGCGCTTGAGGTCAGCTTCCTCGAGGGCGGCCTGATTCTCAAAAATTTTATCGTGCATCTCCCAAAATTTTCCCTGCTCAAAGGCACAGTTGGCCGCCAGCGCCGCCGGCAGCGCCCGGGGGTGAGTGTCAACCAGCGGGAAGTCGCGGTAGATGAAGCGCACGCGGTCACCGTAGTCGCGAATCAGCTGCTTGACGACCGGGTAGACTTGGCCGCAATACGGACACTCAAAGTCGCTGAACTCGACGATAACGACCGCGGCGCCGGCCGGCCCCACGCTCGGGTCGTCATCGGTAGCCAGACTTGAACGATCAGCCGCCGGCTGGCTGCCGGACGCCGGCTGGTTAAGAAACGACTGCGGGTCGAGCTGACCGCTGCGAATCAGGGAGCTCACCCGCAGCACGTAGATGCCAAACGCCACCGCGACGACCAACCCGAGGGCGAGCGCGAGCAGCAGCAGCTTGCCCCACCAGCGGTGGTACCAGCGTTTCCGACCCGGCGTACCCCGCTCAAAGAATGGTAATTCAGAAACGTCGGGATTGGTATCGGGACTATACATAGGTTCCCTTTCATTATACCATACTATCAGTGATAGTGATTAACCGGGAGCAGACGCTGACGGCCTATGGCAACCACCCGACTGACGCTCGAAGAACGCGCCGAACAGCTCGCGGTAAAACGAGCCGATCGCCGCACCAAACGCACCCGCCGGCCGATGCGTGTCAGCGGTAAACGAGTCTTTGAGCTCCAGCGCATCATCACCCGGAAAGGCCGCAAGGATTGAGGAGGGAATACACAGAGTTGACAGCGGAGCTTTTTTTTGCTATCCTGTAATCATCCTTGTATGCTGTTAGATATTGTCCAACTTATCATCGCGGTTCTCCTCGTCACAACGATTCTCCTCCAAAATCGGGGCGCCGGACTCGGCGCTGCTTTTGGTGGCAGTGGCAACATCTACCACACCAAACGAGGGGTAGAAAAAACCCTCTTCATCGCCACCATCGGCCTCTCGGCCATCTTTCTCGTCATCGCGTTCATCAACGCGGTGAGCTAACCTGCCCCGCACCGCACCGGACGCGTCGAGGGCCGGATTGGGTTTCATCACTGGTTGATGATTAACGTACCAAGCATATCAACTTCTCTTGGCCTACATTAAAATCGTGGCGGAAGTCAGAAACAAAAACCGATGTCAAAGAGCAGAATGAGCTCGACCGCAAGCTGGTCCACGCCCTCAATCCGCGTAAGCTGCCGACGTTGCGGCAACTCAAGCATCTGCCCAAAGTCCTCTCAACCAAGGAACGGCGGCTGTTTCGAGGAGCGATGGCGGCGCTGGTCGGCTCGTTGATTTTTATCGCCGGTAGCTTCTACCTGCAGAACTTTATTCCCGTGCCGGTCGCCGGCGGCGAGTACACCGAAGGGTTGATCGGCGCGCCGCAGTACGCCAATCCCCTCCTCTCGCAAACCAACGACGTTGATTCGGACCTCGCCCGGCTCATCTTCTCGGGTCTGGTCGCCTACGATAAGAGCCTCGAGCTCGCGCCGGACCTGGCCGAGCGCTGGGAAATTGATGAAGCTCAGACGACCTACACCTTCGTCTTGCGGGAAAACCTGCGCTGGCACGATGGCCAGCCCCTCACCGCCGACGATGTCGTGTTCACGGTCAAGAGCATCCAGGACCCCGACTTCAAGAGTCCGCTCCTGGTGAGCCTGCGGGGCGTCGAGGTTAAGAAAATTGACGACCGGACGGTCAGCTTCAGCCTGCCGGAAGCGTACCCCGATTTTTTGGAGGTGATGACCTTCGGCTTGTTGCCTGAACATATCTGGGGTGAAATTCCGCCGGTCAACGCCAACCTGACCGAGTATAACCTCCGGCCAGTCGGCGCCGGACCCTGGCAATTTAAGTCGCTGACCAAAGACCGGCTCGGTAACATCAGATCGTACACCCTGGTACCTAACCCGTACTACTACGGATCCAAACCCTTTCTCGAAAAACTCACCTTCAAGTTTTACCCCGATTTTCAAACCGGCATCCAAGCCTTAAAAAATAATTCAATCGAGGGCTTGAGCTTTCTGCCCAAAGATCTCAAGAAAGACCTGGCGGGACTCAAGAACCTCAACCAGTACTCGCTCGCACTCCCCCAGTACACCGCGGTTTTTTTCAACCAAAAAGAGAACGAGTCGCTCGCCACCAAAGACGTCCGCCAGGCGCTGGCGCTGGCGATCGACAAACCGGCGATTCTCTCCCAGGCGCTCCAGCTCGAAGGTGAAATCATTGACGGACCGATCCTGCCGGGCTCGACCGACGCCGGAAACAATCTGCCAAAGATTGCCTACGACCCCACCCAAGCCAGCGCGCTGCTCGATCAGGCCGGCTGGAAGCAAATCACGCCCCTAGAGTACGCTGACTGGCTCGCCCGTCAAACCGAGACTGCGACGACGACCGAAGCGACAACGGCGAGCCAGGCGACGACGACTGATACTGCGAAGCTGGTCGGTGACGACCAGCCCGCTTCGCCCGCGAAGCGTGGCGAGCCGACTCAAGCGTTCTACCGCCAGCAGGGAGAAAAGATTTTAACTGTCAAGCTGACCACCGTCGATCAGTCGGAGAACGTCAAGGCAGCGGAACTGGTTTCAGATTTCTGGCGGGCGGTCGGCGTCAAGGTTGAACTCGAGATCATCAGCGGCGGCCGAATCAGCCGCGACGTCATCAAGCCGCGCCGCTACGAGGCGCTGCTCTTCGGCATCATCGTCGGCTCAAATCCCGACCCCTTCCCGTTCTGGCACTCCTCGCAGGTCCAGGATCCCGGCTTGAACCTGGCGCTGTACGCCAACCGCAACGTTGATAAGGCGCTGGAGGATGCGCGCAAAGCCGCCGATGAGGCCGCCCGCCAGCCGCTGTACCGGACGTTCGAGGAAACGATCCTTGCCGACCTGCCGGCCATCTTCCTCTACAACCCGACCTACACCTACGTCGCCGATCAAAAAATTAAAGGGCTCGACGTCCATCGAATTATTCTCCCCGCCGACCGCTTCAACAACATTGAAGATTGGTACGTCAACACGAAACGAAAGTATCACGGCAACAACTGAGGCAGCTGGCATTCTTGCCCGTCTACGTTTGCGCCGGAGTGGTGAAATTGGTATACACGTACGGTTCAGAGCCGTATGGGGCAACCCATGAGGGTTCGAGTCCCTCCTCCGGCATAGACGCAGGCAGCGCGCAACATTCCCCGCCGCGGCGGGATGAGCGTAAGCTTAGAAGAGTTCTCCGCCCGTGGCGGGTGCGCCTCGGGCGCAAAATCTCCCCCGCGGCACCATACCACCCCAAAAGTAAACCCCGCTCGTGAGCGGCATAGATCTCAAAATTAACTCTTAGCATTATGGAGTCCCGGCCGCTGGAGGCGACTGCGGACAGGATATCTTCCCCATCGCGCCTACCCCTGCTCTCGCAGGTAGGTTGACTATTGCATTAACTTCATTATGTCAAAAAAATCTAAACGTAAACCGCCCGTACTAGAGATGAAACCCCGCCAGAAACAGCCGTCCCAAAAACGGCGTCACGGACGGCGGCCGGCCTTTAGCCGGGGCGGAAAGCTTAACATCATTCCGCTGGGCGGCAACGAAGAAGTCGGCCGCAACATGACCGTGTTTGAGTACGGCAACGACATCATCCTCTTGGATATGGGCTTGCAGTTCCCCGAAGAGGACATGCCCGGCATCGACTACATCATCCCCAACTTGAGCTACCTCATGGGGAAAGAAAAGAACGTCAAGGCCGTCATCCTCTCACACGGCCACCTCGACCACATCGGCGCCGCGCCGATCCTGCTCGAGAAGCTCGGCTACCCGCCGGTCATCGCCCGGCCGCTCACCCTGGCCATGCTCAAGCACCGCCAGGACGACTACAAGAGCGACAGCGTCAAACAGCTCAAGACCATCCCGATTAAGTCACTCCGGGACACCTTCCGGCTCGGCGCGTTTCAAATTTCTTTCTTCCAGATCGAGCACTCGATCATGGACGCGGTCGGCGTGATTTTAAAAACGCCCCCGGCCACGCTCATTCACCCCGGTGACTGGACGCTTGAAAAAGACGTCAGGGGCAACCCCATCGTCCGCTACGACCACCTCGCCAAGCTGCCGTCGCCCCGGGTGCTGATGCTCGAGAGTTTAGGCGCCACCGACGTCCGGCCCAGCGCCAGCACCGTCGAGATGCAGAAAAACATCACCGCGCTCTTGCAGAACGCCAGGGGCCGGGTGATTATCGGCACATTCGCCTCGCAGATTGAGCGTATCGGCTGGGTCATCGCCACCGCCGAAAAGATGGGCAAGAAAGTCGTGCTCGACGGCTACAGCATGAAGATGAACATCGAGATCGCCAAAGAGCTTGGCTACGTCAAAGCCCGAAAAGACACTTTTGTTAAACCCGAGCAGCTTGACCACTACCCCGACCAGAAGCTCGTCATCATCGCCACCGGCGCCCAGGGCGAGGGCAACGCCGTGCTCTCCCGCATCATCAACGGCTCGCACCGGCACATTAAAATTAAAAAAACCGACACGGTGGTGCTGTCCTCCTCAATTATCCCGGGCAACGAACGGACGATTCAGAAGCTCAAGGACGGTCTCTACCGCCAGTGCGATAACGTCATCCACGGCCAGGTCATGGACATCCACGTCTCGGGCCATGGCAACCGCGAGGACATCCGCCACATGCTCCAGCAGGTCAAACCCGACTACTTCGTTCCGGTGTACGCCTACCACTACATGCTTAAAGAAGCCGAGAAGCTGGCGATCAGCGGCGGGTTTGATCCGAAAAAAGTCCTGGTGCTCGACAACGGCCAGGTGGCCGAGTTCGACCGGAGCGGCGGCCGGGCAACCAACCGACGGGTGCCCACCGACTATGTCTTCGTTGACGGTTTGGGCATCGGCGACATCTCACACGTCGTCCTGCGCGACCGGCAGATGATGGCGGCCGACGGCATGATCGTGGTCATCATTACCATCGATACCAAGAGCGGCAAGCTGATCCAAAATCCGGACCTGATTTCCCGCGGCTTCATCTACATGAAAGAAAACAAGCAGCTGATCGAAGAGACGCGTCTCAAAGCCAAGAAGATTTTCAGCGGCGACCTGCGCGGCGAGGTGGACGAGAACTACTTCAAGGAAAAAGTCCGAAACGAAATCGGCCAGTTCCTCTACCAGAAAACCGAGCGCCGGCCTATGGTCTTACCCGTGATTATCCAGGTGTGATTGCGCGTCGCAAATCGCTTATCGCAAATCGTAAAGTCATAAATCGGTAATGATAAAAAAGCAAAGCGCAGAACGGCTGTTTTGCGCTTTTAGCTTAAACCCGTACGCCGGAACAGACGTCAGACCATCAGCGCGGAGCGGAGGCTCCGCGCTACCCAAGGCGGGTAGGCGAGAGCCTCTGCTCTCGCCGAACGTAAAAACTGCCTGACGGTAGACAGTTATAATCATTGGTGAATCCATTAAGGCCCAGCTCGCCCAGCGGGAAGCCGCAGACGATCGCTAAGCTGCCATCGTAGTAAAGCGGTCTTTTTTTTGTTATACTACAGCCATGAATACCGTACTCAATTTTTTGAACCGCCACCGCGCCGGGTCGCTTTGCATCATCCTCGCGCTGACGATTCTGGCCTACTCCAATATTTTTACCAACCAGTTCGTCTGGGACGACCCGGACTTCTACAAAAACTGGGCCTTGCTCTACCGGTTCGACAGCATCGGGACGCTGCTCCAGGGAACGCTGCCGGTCCAGCACGCCGGCGTCTACCGGCCGCTGCGCAGCGCGGTCCAGCTCGTGCTCTTCCAGCTGTTCGGTGGAACCAACCTCATCGGCTACCACACCGTCTCGCTCCTGATTCACCTAAGCAGCGTCGTCGCGGTGTACTTGATTATCGGGCAGCTGACCAAGCGCCGGGTCGCCGCCGCGGTTGGCGCGCTGATCTTCGGGCTGCACCCGATTCACATCGAAGCGATCTCCTACATCACCACCAGCATTGACGTCATCGGCGTGATGCTGCTGCTCTGGTCGGTCTACGCCTACCTGCGCTGGCGCGACCCGCCCGCTTCGCCAACGAAGCGTGGCGAGCCGGCCAACCGGCGCTGGCAATGGCTCTCGATCCTGCTCGGCTGGCTGGCATTTTTCACCTACGAGATGACCATTGTCCTGCCGCTCTTGCTGCTCTTGATCGAGTGGCAGCGCAGCGAGTGGAGCGTTAGCGCCGCCGTAAAAAAAATCAAGGTTCACTGGCCGTACTGGCTCGGCGTCATTACGATTTTGACCGCCCGCAGCCTGATGGGCGTCGGCCAGCGCGCGCTCACGCCCGATCCGAGCCAGAGCAGCCTGCCGATCCGGCTGATGACCATGGGCAAATCAATCGTCAAGTACCTCTACCTGCTCTTCGCGCCGTTTGACCTGAACGTCTTTCATAAAATCAATCTCACCACAACGCTGGCCGAGCCAAAAGCCCTCGCGGCGTGGCTTGCGGTCATCGGGCTGTTCATCCTGACTATGGTCTTTATAAAAAAACTCCGGCTGGTTGGTTTTGGCTTGCTGTGGTTCTTCATCGCTGTAATGCCGGTCTCAAACGTGATTCCAACCGGCATCATCATGGCCGAGAAGTACATGTACCTGGCGTCGTTTGGTATTTGCCTGATCTGGGGCATCTTCATTGCGTTCCTGCTCACCAGCTCTAAAAAACTACTGCCGCTGCTCGGCGTGATTGTCCTGGTGGCGGCGGCCGGCAGCTACGGCGCAAAGACGTACGCCCGCAACTTCGACTGGCAGAGCAACCAAACCTTGTGGCAGGCGACGCTGGACAAACGGCCCGACTACGGCCGCGTCTACTCGAACCTCGGCTTCAGCTACTACTACCAAAAAGACTACCAGCGGGCGCTTGAGCTGTTTGAAAAAGCCAAGGAGCTCGAACCCAAGCTGCCGCTGATTTACCACAATCTGGGTAACGTCTACGACGAGCTGGGTCAGTACGATTTGGCCATTGAAAACTTTCAAAAAGCGCTCGAGCTGCGGGATTTTGGCGAGTACTACAACTACGCCGAAACCTACAATAATATGGCCATCGTTTACCAGGAGCAAAATGATCTCACGCGGGCGGTTGAAAATTTTCAAAAAGCGATTGAAATCGATCCTACCTACTTCCGGGCCTACTCCAATTGGGGCGTCATCAACCTTTTAACCGAAGACTACGAGCAAGCCAAAACGAACTTCGAACGGGCCATCGAAATTAACCCGCGCATGGCTGCCGCTCACCACGGCCTGGCCGCCGCGCTGGTTAACCTCGGCGACCCTGACGCGGCGCTGTCCCACTACCAGCGGTCAATGGCGCTCGACGCAACGCTGGTTGACAACTACAACCACCTGGCGTCAATCTACGTCCAGCAGAACAAGGCGGCCGAAGCGATTGACATCCTTCGACGCGGCGTCGCCTCGAATCCCGAAGACGTCGGGCTCGCTACCAACCTGGCGATCGTGCTGGCAAACAGCGGCCAGCTTGACGCGGCGCGCGAAGCGGTCAAGCGAGCGCTTGAGCTCGACCCCAATTTCCAGGCGGCCCAGCAGCTCTCCCAGCAGCTCGGGCAGTAGGCTGGCTTTACAGTATGCGATAGTAACGCTACAATAATGCTGCACGGTACCAAGTCTGCAGTCGGTAGTCAGTAGTCTGTAGGAGACTCAAGCCCTCCTTTGCGTCTACTGACTACAGACTACTAACTACTGACTACTTACTACCCGCCCAACCTATGCCCAAACAAACCATCTTCTCCGGCATTCAGCCGACCGGCCGTCTCCACCTCGGCAACTACCTCGGTTCGCTGCGTCACTTCGTCGAGCTCCAGACGAAGCACGACTGCTACTTTATGATTGCCGACTACCACTCGATTACCGAAGATTACGACCCGCGGCGCAAGCGGGCCCAGACCCTCGAGCTTGCGGCCGAATTTCTAGCCGCCGGGCTTGATCCTAAAAAGTGCACGATCTTTGTTCAGTCGGACGTTCCCGAGCACCTCGAGCTGGCCTGGATTTTTAACGCGATCACGCCCATCAGCTTGCTCGAACGCATGACCCAGTACAAAGACAAGGCGGCCCGGCAGACCAAAAACGTCAACGCCGGCCTTTTCGACTACCCGGTCCTGCAGGCGGCCGATATTCTGCTCTACCACGCCACCGCCGTGCCCGTCGGCGCCGACCAAGACCAGCACCTCGAGCTGACCCGCGAGATCGTCCGGCTGTTCAACAACCGGTTCGGCGCTACCTTCACCGAGCCAAAAACCCTGCACACCAACGTGCCCAAGGTAATGAGCTTGCTGGCACCTGACAAAAAGATGTCTAAGAGTCTGGGCGATGCTCATTGCATCCACCTCGACGACGAACCGGACGTCGTCGCCGCAAAAATCAGTAAGGCGGTGACCGATACCGGCGGCGGCACGAGCCTCGGCGCCAGGAACCTCTTGACCATGAGCGAAGCGTTCAGTAGTAAAAAAACCTACGACTCGTTTCTGGCCGACAGTGCTGCCGGCACGCTCCAGTACGCGAAGCTCAAGCAGACGTTGGCCAAAGATATCGCCGGCTACTTCGCCGATTTTCGGACCAAGAAAAAGAAGCTGCATACCAAGCGCGTAGAAGCAATCCTGGCCGCCGGGGCGAAACGGGCGGCAAGAACGGCGACAAAGACCATGGCAGCGGTCAGAAAAAAAATTGGCATTAGATAGCGATGTACCTCTGGTTTTTGTACCTCCTGCTCACCCTGGCGTTTGCGGTTACGATCGCGACCGTCTTTTTTGTTACCTCGAGCATCATCGCGTTTGGCGTCACCCGCGTGCCGTTCGCGCCGACGCCGAAGCGCAACGTCGGCATCGTCATTGAAAAACTTAACCTCAAGCCCGGTGAAATTTTCTACGATCTCGGCTGCGGCGACGGCCGCTACCTGATTGCGGCCGAACAGCGCGGGGCCCGCGCCACTGGGTTTGAAATCTCGCCCTGGCCGTTCCTCAAAGCCAAGCTCAACCTGAAGCGCCACCGCAGCGCAGCAGCCCTGCGCTACCAAAACTTTTATTCCGTTAACCTCGGCGACGCCGACGTGGTGGTCTGCTTTCTCCTGGATACGGTGATGGAAAAGGTGGAAAAGAAACTGGAGCGAGAGCTCAAGCCGGGTGCGCGCGTCGCTTCCTACGGCTTTCGGCTGCCGTCTTGGCAGCCAATCGAGGTTGTTGACCTCAAGCCAAACAGCAGGCGCTTCAGCCGAATTTACCTCTACAAAAAACAGGCTTGACGTCTTCAACGTACCAACGTTACAATACCAAAAGTGTTATTTGACAATGTGAAAGGGAGGAAAAAATCGTGATTAAATCACTCACGAGCTACCTCTGGATGATTCTGACTGGAGTCGTGATTTCGTTCTTTATGTTCCGCCTCAACCGGACGATTATTGTCGGCCGCGGAAACCTGCCCGACTGCCGAAACCGCCTGCTCATCGCCAACCACCGGACGATGCTCGACAGCTGGCTCTTGACCGCCGCCTGCGTCTGGCCCGAGGCAATCCGCAAACCCCACTTGCTGCCCTGGCACCTGCCGGAAGTCAAAAACTTCTTCTTTAACCCTGTCCTCGCCGCCATGTGCTCCTGCTGGCGGTGCATCCCGATTGAGCGGGGCAGCGGCGACTTCTTCAAAAAACAGTTGCCGGTCATCGTCAAGCGCCTCCGTGAAGGCAGCGTGATGATTTTCCCCGAGGGCAGCCGCAGCCGCAAACCGAAATCCGGTGAGCTCTGCCGCTGGCGCCGGGGCGCCGATCTTTTGGTAGTCCAGGCCAAGCCGATCGTGGTACCCATCGCCATTGCCGGCGTCGAGGACATCCTGCCCATTGGCTGCTACTGGCCGCGGTTCTTTAAGAAAGTGGTAATCGTCATCGGCAAACCGATCAACCTCTCCGACTGCTACGACATCCCAGACGAGGCAGAAGCGCGCGAGCGCATCGCCCAACGCCTGCAGCGCCGGCTCCAGTCGGTGCTGCACAAAGCAGCCGCCATCTACCGGGGCGAAACCAAAAACCTAGAGACATAAAAATCGTTCTCTAGGTTCTTTTTTTATGTCATTAGTTACTCGAACGATCCGACTTCGATTTTTCGCAAGTCATTGTTTGTGATGCCCAGTGAGAGGAACCGCATAATCTGGTAGGCAGCGTCACCATCTTTAAGATAGTAGCGCTTGCCGTCAGTGGGGTTGACGTACCACGCCTGACCGCGCGACTGGACCTGGAGCAAAATCTTGCCCTTGAGCCGATCTGCCACGTCTGAATCGATGCCAGCCAGCCCAGCACCGGTGGGATTGTACCCGTAACTCACCTCAACACCGTCGGCGTAGCCGTCACCGTCGCTGTCAGCATTGTGGCTGTCAGTACCAAGTCCCTCTTCCAGCTTATCGGCCAGCCCATCACCGTCAGCATCACCGCCGTTGAAATGCGGCTCAACGCCGACGGGAATCTTTTCCAAGTTGGCGTTGGTGATCCCAAGGCCAAACGTCCGGAGCGCCTGGTAAGCCGCGGCCCCGTCCTTGAGGTAGAACTTCTGGCCGCTCGACCCGTCCACGTACCAGGCCTCACCGTGGGCTTCCACCTGGAGGACGATATACCCCTGCAGATGGTCAACAAGGTTTTGATCAGTAGCGGTAACCAGCGCCCGCTCCTGCTCGGCCCAGGACGTGGCGGGAATGCCACTGCAGGCCTGCGACTCGGTTCGCTGCTGCTCGCTGCCGCACTGGTTCTGGTCGGTGCAGGATCGGTACTGGTGGTTGGTCTCGTCGCAGGCCGACCAGTCCTCGCAGGACCAGTCAGCGACGCAGCCGGCCGAAAACTCGTCTGCCGCCGCCTGATCATTAGGCTGAATCGGCGGGACGGTAACGCTGCAAATACGCCAGTTGCTCTGGGGGTTGCCGCAGAGGCTGATGTCGGTGCAGACTCGGCGC
>MHIL01000022.1:25932-29650 GCA_001817495.1 Candidatus Buchananbacteria bacterium RIFCSPHIGHO2_02_FULL_56_16 | reverse complement strand
TTTGTCAACCGCCAATCGTTGAGCTGCATAGATTTTGATCATGCGTCTACCGCTGATCCGGCGTTTGATAACGGCATTTTTTTAGCCCACTGGCTGTGGATGGCGGTAAAGGGCAGCAAAGCTTTAACTTATGATGCGGAGCAGTTTATTAGACAGTATGTCGCGGCTTATCGTCGGGCCCTTACTGCGGTCAACGTGCCATCCGAGGACATTACCGGCATCATGCGCCGGACCGCGCGCTGGGCCGGGTACTACCTCATCTCGCGAACCGACGGCCGTTCAGGGTCGTACTTTCGGCAGTGGCCGTTGTGGGAACAGGGGGTCCGTCAACTCGGCATTGATTTATTTGGTGAACGGTACCGAACTGCCGCCAGCCGCCGACTCGCCTTACTTTTTACCTCATAATACCATGTCCGACGCAGCCGTCACCAATTATTTAGTTAAGCATCCGCGCCTGTTAAAGTGCCCGATTGTGCGAGCCGACGGAATGGTTGTACCTCTCAGTCCGGATTACCCTTTTTTAGATTCTCAACTTTTTGCACTGACCACCGAGGCGCTGACGCGACGGATTGCTCGCCGGCCGGCTGATGTTATCTGCGGGGCGTTGACTGGTGGCGCAATCATGGCGGCCCCATGCGCGCTTCGGCTTAACAAACGGTTTATCTACGTTCGGTCAGAAGCAAAAAAATATAGCATTAAACGTGCGGTCTATGGGACAGTCCGGCGCGGCGACCGCGTTATTTTAGTAGACGATTTTATTGTTGTCGGCGAGATGAAAGAAATTTTTCTTAAACACCTGCGGGCCATCGGCGTAACAGTGACTGACATCATTGTCTATTGTGATATGGGGTTAGAAAAGAAAGCCTGGCTAAAGCGTCAGCGGATTCGGCTGGAGAGCCTTATTGAGACCCCCCAATTGATTAATCGCTGGATTGCCGTAAAAAAATTGTCACCCTGTTACGGCCCCGTCTATCAGCAGTTTCAAGCCGATCCATACGGCTGGCACAAAGATAAAAGAACGTGGCGGCTATTCAAACGAGCCCTGCGGGAATCATCAGCAACTGCTCATCAGTAACTCGTATTATACTACTTGTACATCTTGTATGACCTCATATACTTTTAATCAGCGAGTAGCTGATGTGCTCCTATTCAAGGGTTACTTTATCGCCGGCCACCTGTACAGCCCGCGAGTCGGCTACTTTCCCGTATACCCGGAGAGCCGTCGGGTGTTTTCAATTACCTCAAAGCTCAAGCTCGTGGCCGAGGAGCTGTCAAAAACCATTGTTCCCCCGAACGCAGATTTAGTGGCGAGCCGCGAAGCAGCCGGCATCCCGTTTGGTGTCGCCACCGCTCTGGAAGCGCAGAAAGGATTTCTATACCTGCGTAAGGAGCCTAAGCAGTATATTGCCAGCCGTATCATCGAGGGAGTTTTTTTACCCGGTCAGCGCGTGGTGATCGTGGACGACGCGGTCTCCCGGACCCATGACAAGAAAACGGCCATTGATCAGCTCACGGCGGCCGGGCTGCAGGTCGTCGGCGTGTCGGTGCTGCTCGACGCGGCCTATGGCGTAACCGACGCCGAGCAAGCCTGGCTGCGCCAGAGTTCGGAATATCAGTTCGCGACACTGGTGCGTTGGGACGACCTGATGCGTTACGCGGCGGAAAAGAAATTCATCAGCGCTGCGCTCGCCGACATCGTTGTGGCCTGGATTGCCGATCCGTTTCGCTGGAGCGAAGATGCTGAAAATTGGCAACGGTTCAAGGCTGTCGCGGCCCGTGAACCCAATGTGGTGTTTGACCCCAGTTTCAAAGAGATATGAACCAACGGGCGCAGAACCTTTTAGTCGCCTGCTATACGCAAGACCCTGGTTTTTTTGCCGTCGGTCCTTTTGAATCTTCATCGGGAACCATCGTACCTTTTTATTTCGAGTTTCGAAAACTGTACTCCGATCCCAAGGCGGTTCGGCGTTTAGCCAACCATACGGCTCAGGCAATTAAAAAAATGAGGCCGCAGGTGGTGGCTGGAGCGGCAGATGCCGGTATTCCACTGGCGATGGCCATTTCGCTCAAAACTAATATCCCATTCGTCTACATAAAGAAGCAGCGCAAAGCGTTTCTGGCCAAAACCGCCGTGGAGGGGTCTTTTCCACCAGGAGCGCGGGCGGTGCTTATTGACGACACCCTGTTGTACGGAAACACCAAAAAATGTTTAATCGATAATGCTCGCAAGGACGGGCTGCGCGTTACCGACGTACTGGTGATCTATGAATCAGGCGGCCGCGGGTATCAGCAGTCAGCGGCGCGCGCGTGGTTGAAGCGACAGCGCATTACCACTCATTTTATATTCCGTAAAGAAGAAATGATTACATTTCTAATGAAGAGGCGATTGGTTCCGCCACAAACGCTGTTGATCAACGATCGGTACGCTGAAAATCCAAAGACTTGGGTGAATAACGGGCATTACTGGCAGGATTTTTTGACCTGGAAAAAAGACTATGCGGCGCTGCGGTCGGCCCGGTAACGTTTTACGTTCAGCAAAAGTTTGCTATACTATGTTTGTATTCATACGATATGCCGTCACTGAGATCAAAAATTGAGAGCCTGCTCCTAGTTTCCAATCAGCCGCTGACCGTTGAGAAGCTGGCAACGTTGACTAAGGCCGAAGCAAAAGGCGTCGACGCGGCAATCCGCGAGCTGATGGCCGACTACAACCAGGCGGACCGGGGCATCGCGGTCCAGAAGTCCGGTACCAAGGTTCAGATGGTTACCAGTCCGGACAACGCCCGGCTGGTCAAAGACTTCATCAAAGCCGAAACCACCGGCGAATTGACCCGGGCGGCGGTTGAGACGCTGACGATTATTGCCTACCGGGGGCCGATTACCCGGGCGGCGCTCGAACAGATCAGGGGCGTCAACTGTACCATCATCCTGCGCAACCTGCTGATTCGCGGTCTGGTTGAGAGCGCTGACGATAAAAAGAAGATGCAGGTAACCTACAGCGTGACCCTCGATTTTCTCAAGTACCTCGGTCTGCGCGAACAGTCCGAGCTGCCCGACTATGAAAAGCTCAATTCGAATGAACGGTTCGAGCAGCTGATGAACCAGCCCGCTCCGCCCGCGACGGCTCAGTCCTAGCACGCTATGCCCCGTAGTAGAACTTCGATAAGAAGGTTATCCCGCGATAGTAACGCTAACGAGTATTAGGATAAAAAATATTGATTACGCTTACTTTTTTGAAAAAACGCTTACCTAACAAAAAATCGAAGTTTCACTACGGGGTATGATGCAGCTCTTGACCAGCATTTTGCTCGCCAGCTTGCTCGCGCCGGCTGTTTTTTCTTTTTTTGACCGGCAACCCATTGGTCGTTCGTACGGCACTGTTTCAGCCGAGCGGCCCGCCGCGCCCGAGCGCATCGCCGACGACAGCCTCGGCATCAAGACGACAGCGCGCGCGGTGCTCGTGGCTGACAACGCGTCGGGCGCGGTGCTCTATGCCAAGCACGACCAGGCAAGCCAGCCGATCGCCAGCATCACCAAGCTCATGACGGCGCTGGTATTTTTGGATCACAATCCCGGCTGGGAAACAAAGGTTACCGTAACGGCGGCGGACCAGCGCGACGGCGGTATCGTCTACCTCAATCAGGGCGAGACGGTGACGGTCCGTGACCTGTTTCACCTCATGCTGGTCGCTTCGGCCAACGAGGCGGCCGCGGCGCTG
>MHIL01000022.1:0-25910 GCA_001817495.1 Candidatus Buchananbacteria bacterium RIFCSPHIGHO2_02_FULL_56_16 | reverse complement strand
CTCGGCATGAACCAGAGTCAGTTTACCGACGAGACCGGCCTCTCCGCGGGCAATATCGCCTCGCCGCGCGATCTCGTCACCCTCGCCGGCGCCGCGTTCAGCCAGCCGGATCTCGCCCGGGCCGTCACCACCAGCCAGTACCTCTTTACCGTTGGCAGCTCTGGCCGGCGCCGATTAGCCGTCAGCACCGATCAGCTGCTCCAAAGCTTCATTAATACCGGCCCCTACCGGATCACCGGCGCGAAAACCGGCCACCTCGACGAAGCCGGCTACACCCTGGTAGTCACGGTCCAAAAAGACAACGGCCCGACCGTCACGCTCGTGCTCCTGGGCGCGGCCAGCCAGCCAGACCGCTGGCAGGAGGCCAAGGGGCTGGTTGACTGGGTGTTTGGCCACTACCGCTGGCCCGACGAATCTTGAGGCTTGCCCCGTCGAATGACGGGGTTCCAATTTTTCCTCCTTTGCGGTATAATGTTAACTGTCTTCACTACGCATTTTTATAGCTTGGTTGAGCAGTTTTGAAAGTTAAAAGTTAGCACGCTGACAAGGTAACGAGTTGACAAGTTAGCTTGTCTCGCTTGCTCGCCTCGCTTCGCTCGTCGAAGCGGGCCAGCTTACAAACTTGTTCACTTACCAACGTATCCGGGCTTATTTCTTATTTCTCCCTCATGTCTCCACTTATCATTGCCAATTGGAAAATGAAGCTCGGGCTCGATGAAAGCCGGCTCTTGGCGCAGGCGGTGAAAAAAATTCCAACCGGCAGCACCGAGGTGGTCATCTGCCCGTCGTTTCCGAGCTTGACCACGGTGAGCGCGGTGCTTGCGCGCAGCCGTTTCGCGCTCGGCGCCCAGGATTGCTTTTGGGAGCCGCACGGCGCCTATACCGGCGCGGTGTCACCCGAGACGTTGCATGAGATTGGCTGCCGGTACGTCATCGTCGGCCATTCCGAGCGCCGGCAGTACCTGGGTGAGACCGATGAGATGGTCCACCGTAAAGTCGCCGCGGCGCTCTCCGCCGGCCTGGTGCCGATTATCTGCGTCGGGGAGACGTTCGAGCAGCGGCAGACCGGTCATCAGGACTACGCGCTGATCCAGCAGACGAGCCGGGCGCTCGAAGGTATCGCACTGACTGAAGATCAGCAGCTGATCGTCGCCTACGAACCGGTCTGGGTTATCGGTACCGGTCAGGCGATCAATCCGGACCAGGCGCAGACCGCCCACCAGGTGATTCGGCAGACGTTGATTGACCTGTTCCCGCTGACGCTCGTTACGGAAAACATTCGCATCATTTATGGCGGCAGCGTTGACAGCGGCAACGTCGCTGACTTCGTGCGCCTGGAGCATACGGCGGGCGTCCTGGTCGGTAATGCGAGTTTGGATGCTGGAGCATTCGCGGCGCTGATCCGCAGCGTGTAGGGGAGGACATCGCAAATAGCATATCGCAAAGCGCACATCGTGCATCGTAGGCTCGATTTGACATTTGCGACCTTTCGGTAAACTCAAAGTCGCCCTGAGCGAGGTCGAAAGGCGATGAGCGATGAGCATTTGTATTGCGTATATGATTTACTACATAATCCCTTCGGTCGTCATGGTCATAAGCCTCGGGGTAATCCTCTGGCTTGTTTGGCGTAAGCTGCCGCGCCTGGCCGCGCTCAACATCGAATCGATTTCCGAAGAGAAAGCGTTAGCGGTAAAGAATCGGATCATGCTCGATCGGCTGAAGCGAAAGGCGTTGGTTTTTAAGCAGTTGACCATACAAGTTCTTCAGCCGCTCAAGGCGAGCGCCCGCCAGCTGCTCGACCGCATCGCCGCACAGGTCAGCAAGCTTGAGCAAGCGGCGCAGCAGAAAGACCGGCCGCTGACCGGCGTTGAGGTCAAGCAGTCGGTCAACGATCGTTTAGCACAAGCTGACCAGCTGCTCGAGCACGGAGATTATTCGGTCGCCGAAGAGGCGTTCATCCAGGTGCTGAACCTCGACGCCCAGAACGCCACCGCCTACCAAAGCCTGATCAAGGTCTACCTCGCCACCAAAGATTACAAGAAAGCCAAGGAAACCTGCCGCTACCTGATCAAGCTCTTGACCAAGAAGGGCCCAGCGGTTGACGCGAGCCCCGAGCGTGGCCACCGTCTGGCCAGCCTCTACGCCGACCTCGGCTGGGTGTACGAGCTCGAGGGCCGTAAGCAGCTGGCTGCTGCTAATTATGAGAAGGCGATCGAGATCGAGCCGAGCAACCCCCGCTTCCTTGACTTGTTGCTCAAAATAAGTATAATGCTTAAGCGTAAAGACAGAGCCTGGGCCACGTTCAATGCCTTAAAAGACGCTGATCCTGACAATAAAAAGTTGCCGGAGCTTAAAGATGAAATCGAGAAGATTAAGACACCTCATCCGTCCACCGGTGAGCCGGCGAGTAGTTAGCAGGCCCAAGTAGCTCAGTTGGTAGAGCAACTCCATGGTAAGGAGTAGGTCCGCGGTTCAAGTCCGCGCTTGGGCTCCGTGGGTCGGTACTCAAGCGGTCAACGAGGGCAGACTGTAAATCTGCTGGCGTATGCCTACGGGGGTTCGAATCCCTCCCGGCCCATTTTCGCAAAGCAAGGTTCCCACATCTTCATCCTCTTCCTCATCCAACTCCCAGTTCTTATAAGCAAGTCGGGATGAGGGGCAGGATGAGGATGGGGGAGATGCAGGGACGGCATCAACATAGCGCTTTGATGTATTTATGAGAAAGCTATGTTTGATTTTGAAAATTTAGAAGTTTATCGAAAAGCAGAATCGTTCAGTAAAGTAGTCCTGCGGTACTTACAGGACAACAAGGTAGATTTTTATCTAGCCGATCAGCTGAAGCGGGCGGCTCTTTCAATCACGCTGAATGTGGCAGAGGGGGCGGGCAGATTTTCCAAAAATGATAAAAAGAATTTTTATGTTATAGCTCGCGGTTCTGTTTATGAATGCGTATCAGTAGTGAGATTGATGAAGGTTACCAGGGCGGTAGACGACAATAATTTTAGCGCCTTCTATCACCAACTTGAGGAATTGTCAAAGATGCTGAATGGTTTAATTCAGAGCATGCGGCGTTTATAACAGTTTCGCCGAGATAGCTCAGTGGCAGAGCAACTGTTTTGTAAACAGTAGGTCGTCGGTTCAAATCCGACTCTCGGCTCCAGCAGAGCGTCATCCTACTTACGAACCATTAACCATAAATGATCGGAACAACCTATGTCTCAAGATAATCTGATCAAGCTCGAGTGCACCGTCTGTAAGCGTGTGACCTACTTTTCTCACAAGAATAAAAAGACGCTCAAAGACCGGCTCGAGCTCAAAAAGTTTTGCCGGCACTGCAAAAAGCACACGCCGCATAAAGAAACCAAGTAGCAGTTCGCAAATCGCCAATCGCTCGGCGCAAATCGCTATAGGCAAATCAACATAGCGCTCATGCTATGTTTAGATTTGAAGAACTCGAAATTTGGAAGCTATCTGTTTCGTACGCCAACGAAATGTATAAGCTAGCGGGCGCTTTTCCTCAAAAGGAAATGTATGCGTTGGCTGACCAGTTGCGTCGAGCCGCAGTTTCCATCTCAAACAATATTGCCGAAGGATCGGGCGGAACCAATAAAGATTTTTCTAATTTTCTTAGCATGGCGGTTAAGTCGGCGTTGGAAACGGTTAACATCCTTTATATCGCTGAGAATCAAGATTACATCAGTAAAGAAATTAGATTAGTGCATTACGAAAAAGCCGAGGAGATTATTAGAAAGATTAGAAGCTTTAGAAATCGATTAGCGGCAAACGAGTAGCGATTTGCCATCTGCGATTAGCGAACCATGAGGGGTTCGTATAGTGGTAGTACGGCGCTCTCCAAAAGCGCACGCGTGGGTTCGATTCCTACACCCCCTGCGGGCTAGGGCGACCGAGACACCTATAATAATTTTCTTGATGGGGGCGTAGTTCAACAGTAGAACGGCGGTCTCCAAAACCGCAAACGAGGGCGCAACACCTTCCGCCCCTGCCATGCAAAAAATCGCCAAGCAGGCGGTTTTTTGGTATAATTTATCTGCATAGAATATGCAGTTTGTATTTGTGTCAAACGGCTATATTTTTAAGGGTCTTGCCTGGCAAACTTAGTAATCGCCAAGCAAATTAAGAATGATTTTGTATAGATCTTTGCCACGATGATTGAACCGAAATTCCGCTTCTTTCAGGTACCCGTAGGACCTATGCCGGGGAATACCGTTGTGTTTTCGCATTTTGCGCTTGACGTACGACCAGAAGCTCTCGATGCCGTTGATGTGGTGGTGGCTGGCCACAAACTCCTTGCTGTGGTTAATGCGATGATGCTTGTAGCCCGCCAGCACCAAACCGTCGTAGCTGTGCCATTGATCGGTGTAGAGGTTCGATCTTGATTTGATGATTAAATCCCTGAATAATGGGCAAAAGTGTGCGTTTTGAAACATCGGGGATGATCGCGGTGTAAACCTGCCCACCCCGCTTTAGGAGCCCCACTACCGGTATCTTGCGCTCGGTACTCCGACCACGCCGGTCGCCCCGGTGCCGACGGCCGAAGTACGACTCGTCAATCTCAATGTTCCCGCGGAGCTTCACTCGCTGCGCCTCCTGGTAGGCGGCAACAGCATCCCGGTACAGGCGGTAATGGTAGTCAACGGTATGACGGTTGAGCTTACAGATTCGAGCCGTCTGGACCGCCGTCAATTCGTCACAGAAATACCGTAAAATCCTATGAGCCTTAATTGTACTTAATTTTCGGTAATTCACCGGCCTTTTCTAGCATTCTGCCATTTTTTGCCAGGCAAGACCCTTATTTATTTAATGCTGGTTACGGACTTTTAAGTATATTTGAGAGCCAATCAAATTTATGAGTGAAAACCGAGAAAAACCGTGGCGTGATAATCCGGAAGATGAAAAATTTTATAATGAGGATTATCTGATTCAAATTTTTGAAGAAGAAAACGAAGAAGAAATTAAAAAAGCGGCAGAGATACATCAATGGAGTCAGGATCGAATTAATTCCTGGAAATATTATATCCCCTTAAGAAGGAAAACTATTGAACAAACACGACAAAATTCGACGCAGAGAATCGCCGACAATCCCGTGCCAACTGCAGCAGAAATAAGCATGGGTTGCTATATCGAAAAAATTGAACCCCAAGTGAGAGAGGCGGTCGTTGAATTAAGAAGTAAGGGTTATGCTACTTTTTTATCCGGCTTTGACGCCGATGGTCAACGTATTGTCTTTGAATGTAAGGACTTAAAGGATTTTCAATTGCCGCAAGATTTAAAACGAAATTTTTTGGAAAAGGGCGTTGATCTATCTTTAGAAGATAATGAGATTCGTATGACCTTCTATAATTTTTTTACCTTAAAACAGATCAAGAAATTTTGGGATCAAATTAGTTCGGTTTTGCCGGATTTAAGTCATGAAGCTCCAATATGCCTCACCAATGCCGCTAAAGAATTCAGAAATGTACGTACACCGAAAAATTCAAAGGTTTAGATTAATACATCGATCAAATCCGGTAGGTAACTATACTCCTCTTGTCTTTGAATTGCAGTTCTGACATCCTCCACGGTGCTCTGCGGAAATATTTAACTGTCTAAAATTATTTTTGGCCAGCTTTAATGTACTGCCTTTACATCCTCGAATGCGCTGACCGTACGCTCTATACCGGCATCACCGTCAATGTGCGGCGGCGGGTGGGGGAGCACAATGCTTCAACGCGTGGCGCCAAGTATACCCGGTCGCGCCGGCCGGTGACGCTGGTGTACTCGAAAAAATTCCGCAGCCGGGCGGCCGCCTCAAAGGAAGAGTTTAGAATTAAAACTTTGTCACGGCTGGATAAGCTGGTGCTGGTAAAGAAACAATCTCTCATTTTAAGGAGATTGCTTCGTCGCCCCGCCTCTCAATAGGCTTGAGACGAGACTCCTCGCAATGACATTAAAAAAACCGCCCCGTATCCGGGGCGATTTTTTAACATCGAATGGTTATTGCTTTCGGAGCGCCCGGACCCGGTCGATGCCTTTCAAATGCTGCTTGCGCAGCCGGGTGCTCTTCGGGGTAATTTCCAAATACTCATCGTCGTGCATGATTTCCATCCCTCGCTCAATCGTCAGTTCGAGGGCGGGCGTCAGGCTGATCGCTTCGTCGGCACCGGACGAGCGCATGTTCGTCAGCTGCTTGCCCTTGATCGGGTTGACCGCCATGTCGTCGCCCTTGGAGACGTTGCCGATAACCATGCCTTCGTACACCTCGGTGTTGGGTTTGATGTAGAGCATGCCCCTGGTCTGGAGGTTGTCCAGTGAGTAGGCCAGGGCTTTCCCGGTCGCCATTGACACCATCGAGCCGGTGCTCCGCTTTTCAATCGCGCCCGCCGCCGGCCTAAAGCCGATCACCCGGGCCGCCAAAATCCCTTCACCTCTCGTATCGATGATAAACTCGCCGCGGTAGCCCAGGAGCCCGCGGGTCGGGATCTCAAAGATGAGCCGCACCTGGTTGTCGGTCTGGTGGAGGTTGGTCATTTTGCCGCCCCGCTTCGAGAGCTTCTCGATGACCGAGCCGGAAAATTTTGCCGGCACGTCAATGATCGCTTCTTCGAACGGCTCCGAACGCCTGCCGTCAATTTTTTTGGTAATCACCTGCGGCTGCGACACCTGGACCTCGTAACCTTCCCGCCGCATCGTTTCGAGCAGAATGGAAAGGTGCATCTCGCCGCGGCCGTAAATCCGGTAGCGGTCCTTGGCCGAAAAATCAATGGCCAGGCCGACGTTGACTTCCAGTTCTTTTTTCAGCCGCTCTTTTAGCTGGTTGTTGGTAACCATGGTGCCCTCGCGGCCGCCGAAGGGGGAGTTGTTGACCAGAAGGTCGAGCGAGATCGTCGGTTCGTCGATTGAAATTGCCGGCAGCGCCTGCTGGTCTTCGGTGGCGCAGATGGTTTCGCCGATGTCGATGTCGGCGATGCCGGCAGCCATGACCAGGTCGCCGGCCCGGGCGGTTTCGACTTCTTCCCGCTTGAACCCGGTGAAGGTGAAGAGCTTGGTGATGGCGGCGGTTCGCTTGGCTCCGGCCGCGGTTTTAATAAAAACTTTCTGGCCCTTGGAGATGGCGCCCTCGTAGATTCTGCCGATCGCCAGCCGGCCGACGTAGTCGTCGTAGCCCAGGTTAAACGGCTGCATCCGCAGCGGCACGGTAATATCGTGCGGCGCCGGCGGGACTTTTTCCAAAATGGTATCGAGCAACGGCGTGAGGTCGTGCGAATCGTCGGTGAGATTTATTTTGGCAACCCCGTCGATGCCGATGGCGTAGACCATGGTGAAATCCAGCTGCTCATCGGTCGCTCCGAGCTCCATGAACAGCTCCAGAATTTGATCGTGGGCCCGGTTCGGTTGGGCGCCCGGCTTGTCGATTTTATTCAAAATGACGATTGGTTTAAGCCCGAGCTCTAACGATTTTTTGAGCACGAACCTGGTCTGGGGCATCGGGCCTTCCTGGGCGTCGACGACCAGGAGGACGGAATCGATGGAGCGCAGCACCCGCTCAACCTCCGAACCGAAGTCGGCGTGGCCGGGCGTGTCAACGATGTTGATCTTGGTGTTTTTATACAGGAGCGACGCGTTCTTGGCGTAAATGGTAATGCCGCGCTCCTGCTCCAGCGCGTTAGAATCCATGCTGAGGCCCTCGCCAATCATGCCGGTTTGGCGCAGCATCGCGTCGACCAGGGTGGTTTTGCCGTGGTCAACATGGGCGATAATCGCGATGTTTCTGATTTCTTGGCAGCTCATGCGGTCAGCTTAGTAATATTTTTTGTTCGATGGCTGAAATTTTTTCTTCCGGCGGCTGAAGCTGTTTCGCGGTCCGTCCGAGTGCTGGCGGTACGGCGAGCGTCGTTGGCGGTTGAACCGGGCCGGCTGCGGGCCTTGGGCGCTCCGGCGCGGGTAACGCTCAGGTGCTTCGGACTCGGCTGTCGCCAGATGAGTTTTCGGCAGGGTTTTTTTGATGAGCTGCTCGATTTTTCTGACCGCCAGAATTTCGCTGGGCGACGCGAAGGTAATCGCCTGGCCGTTTTTGCCGGCCCGGGCGGTCCGGCCGATCCGGTGAACGTAATCTTCCGAGGTCTCGGGCAGGTCGAAATTCAAGACCAGCTCGATGTTCTGGACGTCAATGCCGCGGGCGGCGATGTCGGTGGCGATTAGGATTCGGTGCTGGCCGATTTTAAACCCTTTCAGGGCGCTGCTGCGCTGGTTCTGCGACCGGCCGGAATGAATCTCGGCGACGGAAAAGCCCTGGGTTTTCAGCTTGCGGGCTAAATTTTTTACGCCGTGCTTGGTCCGGGCAAAAACCAAGACTGAACCCCGGTACTGGGCCAAGGTTTTTTTCATCTGCTCGAACTTGTCTTCCCGGTTGATGACCACCACCTCCTGGGTAACATTTTCCACCGGCGTGCCCGAGGGCGCGACTTCGATGCTGACCGGCAGCTTCATGTGCCGGGCGATGATCTGCATGATCGCCGAGGGCATGGTGGCGGAAAAGAGCAGCGTCTGCCGTTCGGCGGGAACTGATTTTAAAATTTCGGTTATCTGCGGAATGAACCCCATGTCGAACATCAGGTCGGCTTCGTCCAGCACTAAAATTTTTACGTCCCGCAAATGGAGGACGCGGCCCTGGAGGTAGTCGATCAGCCGGCCAGGCGTGGCGATAATCAGGTGGGGCCGCGCCGCCAGCGCTTTGAGCTGGGGCTCTTTGGGCGCGCCGCCGATGAGCACCGCCGTGCGCAGGCCAAGCTTACCGCCGATGTTTTTAAGGCTCTCGTTAACCTGTAGCGCCAGTTCGCGGGTTGGCACTAGTACGAGGCCTTTGCCGCCGTGGCTGGCCAGGCGCTGGATCATCGGGATGCCGAACGCCATGGTTTTGCCGGTGCCGGTTTGGGCAATACCAACCAGATCCTTGCCTTCGATGGCAATGGGGATTGATTTGCGCTGAATGGGGGTGGGAGTGGTAAACCGCAGCTGGCCGATAATGTCGAGCAGCTTTGGCGCAATTCCCAAATTACTGAAGTCCAGGGACTTCGACGTTTGTTCTGTCATAGATTTAGAGATGGTGACAAAATTATTTCGTCGCGAAATGTTAGATTTTCCGGCGAAACGAGGAAAACCAGCAAAAAGGATCGAGGCGCACTAGCGGTGCAGTGAGAGCCTTTTTGCGCCCGTTTGACGAAGTTGCAGCCGAAAATCTAACATTGCAGCAGGAAGAATTTTGTAACCATCTCTTAATGTCTCGAGCGCTCGTCAGTCACTAAAAAAATGACAAAAAAGGTTCGAGTAAGGACGATCTAAGCCCTCAGGCTATCGTCTTGATTTATTAAAGTAATGGGTTGAATGAGGGGTTTGTGTTCGCAAAGAATAAATATAGCACAAATATATTTTATTGTCAATCTTTGAGCGTCGTTACCGTCTGCATTCGTTTGATGTTGATGATAACGGTATCGGCACCGCTTTCCTCAACTTCCCGATTGGTCTATAATAATGGCAGGAGGTTTTTTGTTACCTACGGTCTTACTAGCGCCGGTACAGTAACACTGGCGTTCTCCTGACCAAAGAGAGTAAGCGTTCGCTGATCTTTGACAGCAAAAAACTACAGTCGCACAGCAGAAAGGAGGATGCGCGTCATGCAAAAATCGGTCGAGGAAATTGACAAACGGGTTGACTGGTGGGCGGTGCTGTTTATGATCGGGGCTCATGTTGCCGCCGTGGCAGGTATCATCAAATTAGGGCTGGACTGGTGGATGGGAGCATCCGTCTGGTTTTCGTTCGTAGTAATGGTGGTAACATTTTCGGTCCGGACGCTATCGATCAGCGACAGCTTCCATCGCTACTTTTGGCACCAGAGCTACGCATTTAACCAGCGCTTCTTGCGCCCACTGCAGTTCGCCTTCGCGTTCGTCGGCACCACGGCAGCGCAGCGCGGCCCGGTGTGGTGGGCGTACATGCACGGGTTGCACCATGCGAATTCCGATAGAGAAGGCGATGTCCATTCGCCGGTCATCAGCGGATTTTGGTACGCGCACATCGGCTGGATCTTTATGCTGCGCAATAAGCAGATTGACTGGCAGTCGATGCGCCGCTGGGCAAAATTTCCCGAGCTCGTTTGGCTCGAGAAGTACTATGTACTCCCGCCTATTATGTTGGCGACCACCTGTTTTCTTCTCGGTGGCTTGCAGGCACAGGAACGCTTTTTTTCCGGTGCTTTCACCACGGTCCTGGTTGGTTTTTTCTTGTCCACGGTGATCTTGTATCACCTTACGTACGCCGTTAATTCACTGGGCCACTTGCGTGGCTACCGGCGCTACCCAACCAAAGACCATAGTTGCAACAGACTGGTACTGGCATTTCTTACTGCCGGCGAATTTCTGCACAACAACCACCACCACTGCCCCGGTTCAGCTTCGTTCGGCGTTACCTGGTACGAAAAAATCGCTGATTGGGGGTACCTTGGTCTTTGGCTGCTGTGGCGCATTGGCGTCATTACGCATCTTAAGGTCGCGTCTCAAGACGCCGCAGCCACCTAGCATAGCTCATCGTACATTCTTTTTTCGGCCCGATGTCAGTTCCATTCGGGCCGCTTCTCTTTTTTGCGCTCTGCCTTGGCCTGCATTTTTTAAAAAAAAAGCCCGAACGTGCTGTCGAGCTGAGGAGCAATTTTTTAAAAAACAATCAGCGGCTAGGTTGTCGGTCGTTTCGTGACCGACGAGAGCAGCCGCGCGAAGGGCGGCAGGCTGGCGAGAAACCGAACAATGATCAGCTGGGCGCCCCAATGGGTGATTGAGACGCGGAATTTTTCCTTGGGCCATTGCCAGGCGAGCCGGGCTTGCCAACCTTTGAGCGGCATGAGCGCCGCCCAGATCAACGGCATTGAACAAACGACCGTGCCAACTTTGAGGCAGTGCGCCGCCAGCGCCAGCCACTGGAATCGCCAGACGCGTCGGGCGTAGAATTTCCGCGAGAGCGTAACCGCCTCGTGCTGAACCTCGTCCGGTGTGGTGCCCGGGTCGGGCACGTAGCAGACGTGCAGGCCGTCGTGAAACTCGTAGGGGATGTCGTGGAGCACGCGTTTTTCCGCTTCCAGCCACTGGTAGTCATCAGTGCCGATAATCGGCGAGTAGATGAGCAGCTGGAGGTAGGCCGGGTTGACCCGCTTGATGAACTGCCAAAAAATCTCGGCGCGCTCGGCGGTCGTCAGGACCTCGCCCCGGCTGTTGCGCGGCTGGGGCTGCCCCGGCCGAATCGGGTAGCCGAAGATCATCATGCAGTGGACCAGAAACCCATAGCGCTTCCAGGCCTTGGTCCACTCGAGCATCATTGATTGCTTGGTGGGTTTTGCCATTGCTTCGAGTTCTTCTTTGATCGGCGATTCGAAGCCGATGCAAACGGTGCTGACGCCAACCCGGCGCATCAGGCTCAACACCTCGTCGGCCCGCGGGTGGCCGGCCAGCGAGAGCCGGTGCTGCGTGCTGATATCCAGTCCTTTGATGTGGCGGGCCTCGACCCACTCATCAAGGAGCGTCAGCCAGCGGCTGAAACCGTCAAAGTCCTCTTCGGCCCGGTCATCAACGACGAAGAATCGTCGGATACCCCGGCTGAAGCCCGACTGAATCTGGGCCACCAGTTTTTCCGGGGACTGGTGGCGGGCGACCCCTTTCACCCGGCAGAATTTGCAGCGGCCGCTGCAGCCGCGGGTTCGGCTGACCGGCAGGACCTTAATGGTGGCAAACCGGACCAGACCAAAATCAGGTTCGGGCAGGCTGTCCATCTGTTCCTGCGGCACGACCAGAAATCCCTGCTGGCCGGGGGCGCAGTTTCGGTCAAAGTCGTTCGGGATGCCATTTCTGACGATGGTTTCGCCCAACCAGTACGAGATGCCGGGAATTTCCGCCAGATCTTGACCATGACACAGTGCGGCAACCAGTGGCGCAATAACCAGGTCGGCTTCGCCGTGAACCACGACCGTGGCGCCGGCCCGCAAGAATGGCTCTGGGTCGTCGCCCGCGTGCCAGCCGCCGACGATAATGGCTTTTGGCCGGAGCTCGGCTGGTAGGTGCGCATAGGTCTCGATGATGGCGAGCGCCCGGGGCACCGCGTTGGTGATGCTGGCGGAGATGCCAATGACCGTGGCTCGCGACGTTTGTTGCAGGCTGAGATGATCAATCAGTCCGTTCTCATCCAACGGAGCACCTCGGTTTTTGCGGCAATTATTTTCACTAATCACTTCGGCGGCAAGCCACGGGATGAACCGGTGGGCTGCCGTGGCAACGGCTACCGGCCCTAAAGACATCGTGATTCGGGCGATGAAACGAAAGATGTTTCTTTTGCCGTATCCAGGGTCAATCACTCGAAACAGCTGCTTTGGTTTCATGTTCTATTCCCTCCGCTATCGGTTGCTGGTTGGTACCCAGCTGCGTTCCTATTGTAAAGAACGAATATTTGTGTTTACAGTATAGCTTGCTACTTGGCATAAAACAATATGAGACCCATCGTCACCGTTGTCGTTTTTTGGTATACTGGAACCATGAGGGCTTCAAACAAATCGTCGCCAAAAGCCTGGGTGGTGTCGGTAGACATGGGCTATGGCCACCAGCGGCCGGCTCACTCGCTCCATCACCTTGCCGCCGGCGGGAGCGTCGTCGTTGCCAACGCCTACCCGGGCATTCCGGCCCGGGATCGTTTGATCTGGGACAAGAGCCAGTCGTTCTACGAGTTCATTTCCCGGTTTAAAAATATCCCGCTCGTCGGCGAGTGGGCGTTCTCGGTCTACGATCGGTTCCAGGCCATCCCCCAATTCTACCCCCGCCGCGACCTCTCGAAGCCCAACGTCCAGCTAACCCAAATCTACCGTCTGATCAAACGCCGCCAGTGGGGGAGGCACCTGATCACCCAGCTGGCGCGAGAGCCCAGGCCGCTGATTGCCACCTTTTTCGCCATTGCTTTCATGGCTGACGAGTTCAGCTACCCGGGCGAGATCTACTGCCTGGTAACCGACACCGACATCAGCCGGACCTGGGTGCCGCTGCGGCCGACCGCCAGCCGGATCAACTACTTCGCGCCCAACTACCGGGTGGTCGAGCGGCTCAAGCGCTACGGCGTGAGCGGTGACCGGATTTTTTTGACCGGCTTCCCCCTGCCGCCGGCTAACACCGGCAGCCTCTCCCTGGGGACGCTGCGCCGCGACGTCGCCTACCGGCTGGTCAACCTCGATCCCCAGCGGCTCTACCAGAGCCGGTACAACGACATCATCACCAAGTATTTACAGGTCAAGCAGCTGCCCCGGCGCGGCAACCACCCGCTCACCCTGATGTTTTCGGTCGGCGGTGCCGGCGCCCAGCGCGAGATCGGCGCGACGATTGTCTCGAGCCTGAAGCGCGAGATTACCGACGGCCGTATTCGCCTCGTGCTGATCGCCGGCATTCACAACAGCCTTAGCACCTACTTTCGGGACTGCGTGCGCCACTGCGGCCTGTCGAAAACGCTTGGCCGCGGCGTGGAGATCGTTTTCGCCCGGAGCAAGGAAGCCTACTTCGATGCCTTCAACCGGGCGCTGCGCACCACCGACATCCTCTGGACCAAACCGTCGGAGCTCTCGTTCTACTGCGCCCTGGGCATCCCCATCGTCCTCGCGCCGCCGATTGGTTCCCAAGAGGTATTTAACCGCACCTGGCTTCGGACCGTGGGCGCGGCGGCGAGCCAGAACCCGCCCGAGTACACCAACGAGTGGCTCTTTGACTGGGTCGAGAGCGGCTGGCTGGCCGAAGCGGCGATGCAGGGTTTTGTCGAGGCGCCGAAGTTCGGCACCCACAACATCGAGAAAATTATTCAGAAAAAACCAACCGAGGCTCGTAAGGTCCAGATGGTCCTCCAGTACTAGACTTCACAAACCGGCTTCTATTGCGGTTTTAAGCCCAAGAATGCTATACTAACCGTGTTTCATCGTAAGACGCTTGAATCGGAAATCGTGTGGATAAGGGCGATAAGGCGATTGGTGTCGTGCCCCATGCGCTCATGAAATGACTTAATTCAGATATTTTATACTATTAATTCATCATGTAACCCGTTCGACCCAGAGTTATGTTGAGGGGTCGAAGGGTGATGATACCTTTGGAAAGGGGGTGGACACCATGGGAGAGATTCTCGTCGTAGGCTCAAAAGTCAAAGCCTACATCAAGTCAAAGGGCTGCAGCACCGCCGGCGACACAATGGAAGCGTTGAGCAAGGCAGTTGAAGGTTTGCTGAATCGGGCGGTCGAACGCTGCAAGGCCAATAATCACGGCACCGTCAAGCCTCGAGATTTGTAACCTTTTTGTTATCGGTCCATTACCCCTCACCTTTTTTCCAAAAGGTGAGGGGTTTGTCATCCCTGGAGCCGCTCTGTTTGCCCAGCCGAGATTTTGCTATACTGGTATATATGAGCCAAATACCCGCGCCGATTTTTGCCGTCTATAAACCCCGGGGCATCAGCTCGCACGACGTGGTGAACCGCGTGAGGCGCTCGACGGGAGTTAAGAAAGTCGGCCACGCCGGCACCCTCGACCCGCTGGCAACCGGCGTGCTGGTGATCGGCGTCGGCCGCGAGGCGACCCGCCAGCTGCACATCGTGGTCAAAGCCGAGAAAGAGTACGTCGCGACCGTCCGGCTCGGTATGGTCAGCAGCACCGACGACGAGGAGGGCACTAAGGAGCCGGTTGCAAATCCCAAACAGCCAACCCGCGACGAGGTTACAGACGCGCTGCGGACGTTGGTCGGACCCATGCTCCAGAAGCCGCCGGCCTTGAGCGCGATTAAGGTTAAGGGCCAGAAAGCGTACGCGCTGGCGCGGCGCGGCCGGCCGGTTGATCTGCCGTCGCGACCGGTAGAGGCCAAGACGATTGAACTTCTCGACTACCGCTGGCCGGACGTTACGGCGCGGCTGGTTACGGGCCCGGGATTCTACGTCCGGGCGTTCGCCCGAGACCTGGGTGAACGGCTCGGCACCGGTGCGTACCTCGCCGCTTTAGAACGGACCCGTGTCGGACAATTTTTAAAAAAAGAAGCGGTGTCACTCGACTCGTTTGTGTAACTATAAACGTATGCGTCGTCTCATCATCCTTGGACTCGTCGCTCTAGCTTCACTGGCGCTGCCGGCGAGCGCGGCCGAGCAGATTACCAGTTTTGACGTTACCATCGCACTCAACGCCGACAGCCGCATCGACGTCACCGAGGCGATGAGCTACGACTTCGGGTCGGCCGAGCGCCACGGCATCTACCGCGACATTTCCGTCCGCTACCGGACGGCCAGCGGCAGCTACGGGCTGAGCCTTTCGAATATCCGGGTGGTTGATACCAACAACCAGCCGTACCCGTTTCATGCCTCGCGCGCCGGCCAGAACCTGCGCATCCGAATCGGCGACCCGGACGCTACGGTCACGGGCCGGCACACCTACCTGATCAGCTACACGGTCGAGCGGGCGCTCAACTACTTTGCCGACCACGATGAGCTCTACTGGAACGTGACCGGCGACGGTTGGGACGTGCCGATCGCGGCAGTCCAGGCCACAGTGTTCGTTCCGCAGCAGGTCGGTTCAGTCAATTTTCAGACGACGTGCTTTGCCGGCCAGTCCGGCAGCACTGACCCTTGCGCGTCGGCCGACACGCTGCTCGGCAGCTACCTCGGAGCGCCAAACACGACCGCGCTGTTTTCCCACGGTGAGCTCGCGCCGGGTGAAGGGCTGACCATTGTCGTTGGGTTTCCCAAGGGCATCGTCGTCGAGCCGGCCTGGTGGCAGACTGTCCTCGAAACGGTAAGGGACAACTGGATCCTTGGTTTACCAGTCGTGGTGCTGCTGGCTCTCATTTTCATCTGGCGCCGGTACGGCCGTGATCCCCAAGGCCGGGGCACGATTATCGCTCAGTACGATCCGCCCGATGGGCTGATTCCTTCGGCCGTCGGCACCCTGATTGACGAGCGCGTCAGCAGCCGCGACGTTTCGGCCGACATCATCGCCCTGGCGGTCCAGGGCTTTCTCAAGATTCACCGCGTCGCCGACCAGGTGGTGCTGGATCGTTTTTCCAAAGCCGACAACTACATCCTCCAGCCGCTCAAGCCGGCCGACGGTTTGATCGACCCCGTGCTCCAGCTGCTGTTTACGAGCCTGTTTAAAACACGGTACGTCAAAACTCACGCGGTGGCCGGCCGGCAGCTTAAGGGGGTGCGGCTCTCCAACCTTAAGAACGCCTTTTACAAAGATTTTGGCAAGATTTCCCGGCAAGTGTACCGTGAGCTGGCTACTCGAGGCTACTTTGCCGTCTCGCCGCAACTCGTCCGCCGCGCCTACCTGGCTTTTGGCATCGGGCTGGCAATCCTAGCCGTACCGTTCGGCCGCTTCTTGGGCGGCTTTGGAACGCTGGCAGTGCTCGTCTCCGGCGCGATGGTTATTAGTTTTAGCTTCATCATGCCGAAAAAGACCAAGCAGGGGGTGCTCGCCCGAGAACACATCGCGGGGTTGAAAGCGTACCTGACGGTGGCTGAAAAAGACCGCATCAAGTTTCACAACGCGCCGGAAAAAAATCCCGAAACGTTCGAGCGGCTGCTGCCCTACGCGATGGTGCTCAAGGTTGAAGACCGGTGGGCCAAGCAGTTCGAGGGCATCTACCGGCAGCCGCCAGGCTGGTACGCCGATCCGTCCGGCCGGGCGTTCAGCGCGATGGCGCTGACCGACAGCTTGAGCGACTTTCGCGCCGTCTCCCAGCACACGCTCCAGTCATCACCCCAGTCAGCCGCGGGCGGCGGCAGCGGCTTGGGCGGCGGGGGATTTTCCGGCGGCGGTTTTGGCGGCGGGGGAGGCGGGAGCTGGTAGTTTTAAAAATCAAAAACCAAAAATAAAAAATCAAAGGTACAATTAAAAGGTAAAAGCTTTAAGCTTTGATTTGTAACTTTGATTTTTGCTTTTTGATTTTTAAACTTTCTTTTCTATGTCTCTTCTCTGGGGCTACGTCGCCAAGCATAAAAAAATACTCTCCGGCGCGCTCGGCCTGGCGGTCATCAACCAGGTATTTTCATTATTGGACCCGCAGGTGTTTCGCCTGATGATCGATAACTACGCCCTGAAAGCGGCTGAGCATTCAAGCGGCAGCTTTCTGCAGGGGATTATTTTTTTGTTGTTTCTGTACATTGCCTTCGCGTTTATCTCCCGGACCGCCAAGGCGTTCCAGGACTACTTCGTTAACGTCATCACCCAGCGGGTCGGCGCCGAGCTTTACGCCGACAGCGTTGCCCACTCGTTCTCGCTGCCCTACGCCGCGTTTGAAGACCAGCGTTCCGGCGAGCTGCTCCAGAAGCTGCAGAAAGCAAAGACCGACAACCAGAATCTGATTATCAGCACCGTGGGCATCCTCTTCCTCTCGCTGGTCGGCGTGCTGTTTGTGGTCGGCTACGCCTTTTTCGTTCACTGGATGATCGGTGTCGCGTACCTCATGCTTTTTCCGGTGGTCGGTTCGATCATGTACGTTTTGAGCCGGAAGATTAAAGAAGCCCAGGCAAAAATCGTTCGGGAGCAGGCTGATTTGGCCGGCTCAACCACCGAAACGATCCGTAACGTCGAGCTGGTCAAGAGCCTCGGCCTCGAGCAGCAGGAGGTCAAGCGCCTCAATCAGGTCAACGAGAACGTCCTCCAGCTTGAGCTGGCCAAGGTACGGCTGGTTCGTAAGTTAAGCTTTCTTCAGGGTACCCTACTCAACTTCATCCGTGCGCTGATTATGCTGTTGCTGCTCTGGCTGATTTTCCAGGGCGTGGTCAGCCTGGGCGAATTTTTTACCCTGTTCGTCTACTCCTTTTTCGTTTTCGGTCCGCTCTGGGAGCTCGGTACGGTCATTACCCACTACCAGGAAGCCAAGGCCGCCAACGAGCAGGTGGAAAAAATTTTGGCGACCAAGCCGGAACTGCGGCCGTCGCACCCGTTCACCGTCGGCAAGCTGACTGAGATTCGTTTCAGCGGCGTTACGTTCAGCTACGCGACCAGCGCCCGGCCGGCCGTGGGAGGCGTCAGCTTAACCGTCAAGGGCGGCCAGACCATCGCGTTCGTCGGTCCGTCTGGTTCGGGCAAAACCACGCTGGTTAAGCTGTTAGTAGGCCTGTACCGGCCAACCCGCGGTTCCTTGCTGTTTAATGGCACCGACGCCAAAACGATCGATTACGATTTGCTGCGCCGGCGTATCGGTCTGGTTACCCAGGGCACCCAGCTGTTTGCCGGCACCATCCGTGAGAACCTGCTCTTCGTCAATCCCACCGCCACCGACGCCGATTGCCTGCGGGTGCTCGAAATGGCCGCGGCTAAGCCGATTCTCCAGCGTGGCGGCCGCGAGCTCGACACCAAGATTGGCGAGGGCGGCCTCAAGCTCTCCGGCGGAGAACGCCAGCGCCTGGCCATCGCCCGGGCGCTCCTGCGCAACCCCGACCTGATTATCTTCGACGAGGCGACCAGCAGCCTCGACTCGATTACTGAAAAGGCCATCACCGAAACGATTCAGCACATCGAGCACGCCCGGCCCGACCTGATCACCGTCCTCGTTGCCCACCGGCTCTCAACTATTGACCACGCCGACGCCATCTTCGTCCTGGAGCACGGCCGAATCGTCGAGCACGGCAGCCACGCACAACTCGTGAACGCCGGCGGGCTGTACGCCGCCTTGTGGCGCGAACAGATCGCGAGTAAAGAAAACAATGGTTAGAAGTAAGCCCAGAAAAGTGAGTAAGTAAGGCAATAATAGAACTCCCTCTCCGATCACGCCTGTCCGCCCGATGGCGGGGAGAGGGTAGATCTGCCAGCGGCCAGGGGGTGAGGCAACGGACATGAAAAATCACATCACCACCATTTTACGAAAGAACCAAACTCCTTAAGAAGCCAAGCTCTGGCACGTGTTGCGTTTTTGGAATGACGACATCAATGGTAATCTAGAGGGAGAAGTTGAGGTGATACTCCAGAACGCTCGTGCCTCACCCCGCTCGTCTGTTTCTAATCAACCCTCTCCCTCAGGGGAGAGGGAGGAGCCATCCTCGGTTTTCTATTCGTTTAACCCATTTGACGGAATTTATTTTATGTTCGGCGTCATTCTCGTCACCATCGGCACCTTTTTTCAGGAGATCTCCGACTCCATCGGAAAGTACAAAGTAGAAAACCAAGAGGAGAGCCCCTTTGCCATGGGCTTCTTGAGCCTGTTTTGGGGCACAATCCTTTTTGCCTTGATTAGCCTTGTCAACCGCGACGCGTTCGTCTTTAGCCTGAACTCGCTGCCTACTTTTTCGGTTCGGCTCATTTTAGAGATTGTTCAGCTCTACGTGACCGTGTTCGCCATCATCAAGGCTGACCGCACGACTTTCAACTTCGTCAGGACCATAACCATACCGCTGCTGCTGCTCGCCGACCTGACGCTCGGCTACCACATTGGTTTTCCCGCCCGTGTGGGCATGTCGGTAATTGTCTTTACTTTGCTGGTTTTGTTTTCGACCCGAAGCATTAAAAAAGAGGGCATCGGGCTGGTCGCGTTCACCGCGGTCAACGCCGTCATCACCCTCTCGCTGTTTAAGTACGACATCACCCACTTCAATTCCGTGGCAGCCGAGCAGCTGTTGATTTATTTTGTTTTGCTGGTTTGCTTTTTCATTCTCGCCACGTTTCGGGCGAAAGAAAACCTGTTCGTCTTTTTAACCAAGCCAATCTTTCTCCTTCAGTCCGCCTCAACCGGCTTTGGCGGAGTGATCGAGAGCTTCGGCTTCAACTTCGGCGCGGCGTCGGTCATGGTGGCGGCCAAGCGCTCCTCGGCGATTTTTTGGTCGCTGATCGCAGGCAAGACGTTTTTCAGGGAAAAGCACATGGTTTTCAAATTCCTCGTCTTCTTTGTTTTGCTGATTGGTTTAGTACTTTTGGCGATCAACTGAACTTGCTTCACCGAATAAAGTAGAAAGGGCTACTGGCAACTAGTCGTAGTTTTTATTTTAATTGACAGATATTTAGTTATATGCTATAGTATATATACTGATTTTTAAGCATTAAAATCAGCCAAAATAAGCAAAAAAAGGAGGATAGTTCCTTGACAAACCCAACAGAGTTGTATCAGATGCTGCTCAATAAACAGTGCGACCCATCTGACCTGCCTCTTGCTGAGCTCTATGAGCTTGGCGATCAAATGGCAATCGTTGGCGGAAATTTTTCCGCCAAGAAAATAATCTACGACTGGATCGAGCGTCACCTCCAGGCGACCGACGACGATCGGTTCCGTGTGAGCGTATTTCGCTTCGATCTACTACGGAGACAGGGAAAAACGGACGAAGCATATTGCAACCTACTCGTGATGGCAATGGAACAACGTTCCGTTTCGGCGCAGCTCGAATACCTACAAGCCATAGGTCAGTGCCTGCTGGTCCTGAAACGTTTCGACGAGGCGGTCGACGCGCAACGGCAGCTCATCGAGCTGATGGACCAGAACGTGTTGGTCCGGCGTCGTCTCTACTACCTGGAGACAATGCTGGCGCTTAAGCAGCATGCTTCCCAGTACGATGATGAACTGGACGGATGTCTTGACCTTTCTCTGAACCTTCTCAATGAAGCCACTGAACTAAGCGAACCAGAGCGCAATCGAGCGCTCGGAGGCCTCCGGTTTGTCCAGGGACAACAGCATATCGCTCACGGTGCCTGGCGTCAAGCGGCGGGATGCTTTGCTCAAGAGTTCGAGTTTGGTCCGGCAGACCGAGAGAAAGTAGTCGGCTCCCTGATGTATCTTTACTCGCGTTTGCGCGAAATTACAGACGATCCAGACGCCGCACTTCACGTGGCGTTTCTACGGGGACACCTGAACAGTCTCCAGCCGGCCGACATCCAAATACTCCAAAAGGAGTATGATCTGGTTGTTAAAGCATTCGGGATTACGCCGCCCAAAGCCGAGCAGTGAACCACTTGCTGAAGGTGGTTTACCCGACTAACTAGGCTGAAACCGACCAGCGAACAACATTAGTACCTTCTTATCCGACCTATAGGTGAACGTAAACCCACGTTCACCTTCTTTTTTTACCCAAAACTTTTTTAAAAAGATGCAGGGTTTAAATAAGAAAGCCCTGACACGCTGGTCGGAACCTTTTTTTATTTAGTGCTGAACTAAAATTCGTACTCCCAGTACGGCTGCCAGATAAATTTTTCGATAACGCATGCTTCGAGCGTCTTACCCTGAACCAACATATCAAGACCAAACTGGGTAGCCCTGTGGCCGATGATGAGCGGCGTGGCATCGGGGTGCTGCGCCTTAAGCTTGCGGTAAAACGCCTGAACCCGCGCTACGGCCTGCTCGTAGCTTTCGCCGTTGGGAAATGGCTGACGAAGATGTGTTAACTTTATAGCGTCTACTTCAGCCTTTGGCTTACCGTTATAGTCACCATAGTTAATCTCGCGCAGCCGCTGGTCGGCAATGATGGGCAGCGTACTGCCAAATGCGATCTTCGCCGTTTCGTAAGACCGCTTGAGATCCGAACAGTACACCGCGGTAATCCGCAGGTTCTTGAGGTGACCTGTAAGCGCCCTCGCTTGCTGCTTTCCGAGTTTTGAGAGCGCGGCGTCATTCCAGCCGGAAGAGCGGCCGGCTTCGTTATCGGTCGTGGTAGCGTGGGCGGTAAAGTAGATTTTCATAAGATGATTCTACATAAAAAATCGCCTCTCGACAAGCTCGAGGCGATTTTTTGTACTTCGCCTGTTTTACCGTATATCCGGTGCCGGTTCTGTCTGGGCTGGTTCAGCCACCGCACCCGCTGATCCGCTTGATACGCCTGGTTCGGTAAAGGGCATAATCTTGATCGGGCCGCCGTCGCCGTAGTCGCGGTCGAGGATGTCCTTGGCCAGCGGAATGACGATGCTGCGCTGGAAGTAAGGGTAGGGGCCGTCGGTCGGCGCTTTGGTTACGGGGAAAATCAAGCTGGGGACCAGGAGCTCCACGGACTGGTTGTCGCGGTAGTCGTAGAGGTGGACGAGCGCGAGCGTCGGGGTGCCCAGTTCGACGTCGACGAACGTGGCGCCTTCCTGATAGTAGACCGGGTAGATGCCGCCGTTCTCGGCGAGCTTGGTAATCCGGCTCGCGTCGGTTTCCATGGCGTAGCGCGAGCGCTGGTACTGCTGGGTACGCAGGTTCCACAGGCCGGTCGCTTTCTTCCGGACCACGTCAACGTTGACGGTGAGTCCTTCGGTCGCCCCGCTCTGGTCGTAGACGATTTGGTTGTCGACGATGAAGGGGTAAACCACGGTGAGCGTGCTGGGAACATAGGCGAATTCTCCCCGGGTTTGGGCGTAGTCGTAGTAGAGCCGCCAGTCGTTGCGGACCTCCGGCTGGCCGAAGCTCTCAACCGGGATGCCATGGTCAGTCAGAAACTTGGTGGCAATGGCGATGATTTCCTCGTCTGGCGGGAGGTTATCAGCGTTCAAGCTGTTTTCCACCGGCATGACCGCGTCCGGGCCTTCATAGATGCTGACCGAGCCGTCGGCCAGACTGACGTTGACCCGCAAGCCGCCCGTTTTGTCCTCGTAGAAGCTGAACTGCTCGAGCTTGGTGTTGCTGAACGTTTTAAGATCAATGAAACCGAGGTTGAGGCCGCCGACGAGCTGGCTCAAGCTGCCGCCGCCGCCAATCTGTCGCTTGAAGACCGGAAGCTCGGCGTCCGAGAGTTGCAGCGGCTCGCCCGTGTACACGTAGCGGTACTGAATGAACGGTCCGGGCGGCAGGATCATGCTGGGGCTGACAACCGCCATATCTCGGCCGGTTGTACCGCTACCCGAGTCGGCAGCTGCTTCTTGGGTGGCAAACCCGCCGCCGCCAAAACCTGCCGTGCCGGCGGCGAGCTTGGCCGTTGGCGCGGCCGAATTATCGTTGGCGGCCACCTCGGCTTGGAGCGAGCCGAAGGCCTGGTCGCCGACCGCGGTAATTTGGGGCGCGAAGCTCAAGAGCGCGGCGGTCGGGGACTCGGTGAACGGTTTGGCGGTAAAGAATCCGCCGAGGTAGAGGAGCGGCACGATGACGATGATCGCCACCAGCACGCCGCCAAAGGTGTAGGCTAGTTTATGCATAGCGTTAAAGCGGTTAAAGAAGTTAGTGGGGCTCGGTTCGGCGGCCGGGCCGATTTGCTTAAGAATCTCGGCACGAAGTTGCTGGGCGAACCGTTTGTTAAACTTGGTGTCCGGCCGAGACGCCAAGAGTTTTTCAATCATGGTAATCAGCTGCCGCTCGTACGGTTTGAGCTTCGGGTCAATCGCGTAGAGGTCATCAAGGATTTTTTTGATATTACTGTCCATACCCAGTAGTAGTCCCTCACCTTTTTTGTTTAAAGTAGAAAGGTATAAGGGTGTTAAGCAATATATTATTAAAGGGTCTGCCAAGTAGTAATTCTTCTCAACTAACCTAATAAGGTGAGGGATCACTACTGGGCATACATGTTACTAAACGAGCTTGATGGTTAAAAGTAACAGTAGCGCGATGAGGTTCTCGTTCCGGAGCTTGGCAATGGTTCGGAAAAAGCTCATCTTGCAGCCCGCCTCGCTCTTGCCGACAATGGCAGCAATCTCACGGTAGCTCAAACCTTCCCAGACCCGCAAGATAACGATGTCCCGCTGCTCGCTGGGCAGTTTTTTGAGGTACGTTTGGACCTGCTCGAGCTGCCGTACGGTATCGATATCGCGTTCAACGTCGTCATCGGTGTGCAGATCCCACGCGTCTTCGATGTTTGTTTCAGTCTTTTTGGTCCGGTAGTAGTCAATGACGGTGTTGCGGGCGATCCGGTAGAGCCATGAAGAGAAGCTGCCCTTGGCCGCATTAAAACTGCCGATGTTTTTTACCGCCTTGAGAAACGTCTGGCTGGTCAGGTCTTGGGCCGTCTCGCGGTGCATCGTCTTGTAGTAGACAAAGTTGTAGATTTTTTTAACGTAGCTATCGTAGAGCACAGCAAACCCGGCCAGGTCGCCCCGCTGGCAGCGCTCGATCGCTTCCTGTTCCGAAACAGTTTCCATGTGTTTATTGCTAGGCACAAAAAAGATTCTGGAAGGTAACGGTCTGGTACTTATTGTATCACAGGTAAGCGCGGCGACCAAGCGCTGCAGATTAGGTTTGACGCCCCCTCTCTCCCGACCTCTCTCCCACCAGGGGAGAGAGGGTCTCTAAGCAAAGACGCTTTACAAAAGACCCCTCTCCCCACCGTGGGAGAGGGCATCTTGGTTAATCTTTGTGGGTGAGGGGGTTAAATTGTTCGGCAGCTGGAAAATTAAAGTCTGCTGAAACGGACTGCAAGGTAAATCTGTGGTATACTATTGCTACGGTAATAGGTAATCTTTTAAACATATGAATTACAAAAGAGCGCTGCTGGTAACGCTGCTCGTCGGCGTCCTGGCGGTAAGCGCCATTGCATTCCAGTTTTATTGGCAGAACCTGCGCGGGGTCGCACCGGCGAGCCAGCCGCCGCCAGAGGACATCGCCCGGCTCATTAACCGCGGGGTTCAAAATGCCACTGAGTTTCCCTTACAGTTGCCTGATGATCTCGCTATTTCAATTTTTGCCGAAGATGTACCCGGAGCGCGCGTGATGGCTTTTGATCCAAACGGCGTGATGCTGGTGAGCTTGACCGGCAGCGGCCAGGTGGTGGCGCTGCCTGACAACGACCATGACGGCGTCGCAAACGAACAGGTGACCGTCGCTTCGGGGCTGCAGCAGCCGCACGGCCTGGCGTTTCACTGCGGCGCCGGCGAGCGCTGCCGGCTCTATATCGCCGAAGCCGGCCAGGTGGTAGTCTATGACTACGACGCCCAGAACCTCAAGGCGCAGAACGGCCAGAAAATCATTGATTTGCCGGTTGGCGGCCGCCACTTCACCCGAACGCTGCTGATTCATAACGACCAGCTGCTGATTTCCGTTGGCTCGTCGTGCAACGTCTGTAATGAAGCCGACTGGCGGCGTTCGTCGGTGCTGGTTTCGAGCCTCGACGGCAGCAATCTGCGGACATTTTCGAGCGGCTTACGCAACGCCGTGTTCATGGCCGAGCAGCCATCGACCGGCGACGTTTGGATAACCGAGATGGGCCGTGACTTACTCGGTGACAATCTGCCGCCTGATGAAATCAACGTCTTGCGCGACGGCGGCAACTTTGGCTGGCCGGTCTGCTATGGCCAGAATGTCCACGATACCAACTTTGACAAAAACGTGTACATCCGCGACCCGTGCAGCGACAGAATTCCGGCCCGGCTCGACCTGCAAGCGCACTCGGCCCCGCTCGGACTGGCATTTTTCCACGACGACTGGCCGGCGCCATACCGCGGCAGCCTGCTGGTTGCCTACCACGGCTCATGGAACCGCAGCGTCCCCACTGGCTACAAGGTCGTGCGCTACCAACCGGACCAGGCAGCGGGCAAAAGCAATCCTCAAGATTTCATCTCGGGCTGGCTGAATGACAAAAATCAGGCGCTGGGCCGGCCGGTGGACATCAAGATTTTGCCGGGCGGCGTCATGTATATTTCCGACGATAAGGCGGGCGTGATTTACCGGGTCGAATACACTGGTGAATAATAATGCCGTAACCCCTTTAATTCTCCCTTACCCTAAAGGGGAAAGCCGGGGAGAAGCATTTGAATAGCCCCCCCTTCTTGGGATAAGAGGGGGGGGCTATGGCTAGATGAGCGGGGGAGTTACGGCGCAAGCCTATATCAAAAGCTGAGCACAATGTGTGTTCAGCTTTTTCTTTTGGTTTTTTGACGATAATTTACTCCATCAATTTTTTGAACTCTTCAATCATCGGCACCTGCTCGGCTTCGGCGTGGTACTTTTTCGCCAGCGTCACGGCCAGCCAGTCGGCGGTGAGCAGCGAGCTG
>MHIL01000021.1:10668-34854 GCA_001817495.1 Candidatus Buchananbacteria bacterium RIFCSPHIGHO2_02_FULL_56_16 | reverse complement strand
AGTGCCAGATCTCTGAGGACGACCACTCAAAAGTCTTTATTCGGAGAGTCTATTTTTCTACAGTCTTAATTTACTTATTCGCTAACCTGACTCAGTATACCGCTGCCCGCGGCCAGAAGCAAGACCCACAGCGGGTTGAACCAGTTGGCGACAAAGCCAGGTAGAAGATACTCAACGGCCAGCAAGAGGAAGGACGTTACGATGGAAACGCGAAACACAACCCTGGCTGGCTCAACCAGGAAATGAAACCGGTGGTGTTTGAAAAAAGGGAAGTTCATCGCTCCAGTGTTACGTCTAAGCTCTTGAGCCGCAGCGCTCTGCCGGCCGGCCCAACGGTTTCAATCAGGAAGCGCCGGACGTTTTTGGGACGCATGAGGTTCGTCAGATCAACATCGAAGATCGCGCGCTGCCAGCCATCCTCGTCCGTGGTTACCAAAAGCGGCATAACCGGCGCGTACTGCCAGGGCTCCCCCACCTTACCGGCTAAACCGACCAGCGTACGGCCCTCCTCGCGGTAGCGCAGCTCGACGCGCGCCCGTGTGAACCAGGGCAGGCTGCGCAGGTCGAAGTAGACCGGCGTGTCTAAGATCAGTTGGTGGGGATAGTCGAGCGCGGTGCGCAGGGGCGGACCGAGGCTCGAGAGCATCGGCGTGTCTTCGCCCAGCGTCGCGGCCACCGCCAGCTGATTGGCGGCGGGGAAGTTTTGGTTGACCAACCACAAACCCAGCCCGATGGCCGCGAGGATGAGCAGGAGGTTCAGGGTTTGTAAGAATACTTTACGCATTATATTCGGAACAATTTCCAATTTTAAATTTTGAATCAATTTCGAATGATTGAATGTCTGAAATATTAAACATTGATTCGAAATTCAAAATTCAAAATTATTTTTTTCCACTCGATACAGCACTTCCTGGCCAAACCGGCCAACCTCCTCCAGCCGCACCCCGTTCTCAAACTCCAGCGTCGGCTCCGGCCCCAAGGCGTAGTAGTAGGTGGGTACCATCGTCACCAGCGCCGGCAGGAAGCCGAGCAGCTCCGGGTTCAACGAGAGCGCGGAGAAGGTATGGATGACCTTGCGGTCCGGGAAAAAAACTTTGTCCTTTCGCACGGTCACGATCACCGACTCGGGTTCGGTCGCCCCAAAGACCGCGGCCGCGGTTCGCTTGTAGCCGGCGATGCGCTCGCGAACCGGCAGCAGGCTGTCGGCCTTCGCCACCAGGGTTACGTGAACCGATTGGTAGCCGATGAAGCCGAGCATGAGTACCAGCAACAACGCCGCCGGGCCTTTGGGCAAAAACGTGGTGAACCAGAGCAGACCGAGAGCGACGAACGGCAGGGCGAGCAGGTAGCCGGGCAGCCAGTAGCGGACGTAGGAGAGCCCGAGCGTGTTGAGGCTGACGGTCAATTGGTCGGAGAACTGCCAGCTGCCGTAGTAGAACGCCAGCCAGAGCCCAATCATGAGGCTCACGAGGAGGTAGACGAACGGCGCGGCCGGCCGCCGCTGCGGTCTGGTCAAAAATACCACCAGGCCCAAAACGGCAAAGAGCGACAGCCACCAGAAACGGCTGACGTAGTGGACCCAGAAGTTGTACGCCGCCAGTGACGGATGGAACCCGAACGGCGCGATCAGCGACCGGGTAATCGAGCAAACCTGACAGGCTTGGTTGGCGGCTGTAGCTGCCGCCACCTCGAGCTGGTTGTAACCCGTGGTAAACCAGTTGCCGTAGATCGCCGCCTGGTTATAGAAAGCGGGTACGATTGCGGCGACAGTCATCGCCAGAAAGAGCAGTAGCCGCAACAGTGTCAGCGTTCGGCTCGTCCATAGCAGTATCACGAGATACAGCGCGCCGACCCAGATTACCTCTGACGGCCGGATTGCGAGGGCTAAGCCGGCGAGCGCGCCGGCGGCCAGCGCGGCGTTCCATGAGGCGCGCGACGCGCCCGGTTCAAACCAACGGCCGGGCGCTTCGGCGTCTGGCATTTTTTTTACCATAAGGTACACACTCATCAGCAAAAAGCTGACGAAGGCGACGTTGGGCAGCAACGGAGTGGCGGCATAGTACCACCAGGCCGGATGGATCAAGAGCAGTACGGTTGCGAGCAACGCGACGTTTGGCTCAAACATTTTGCGGATGATTCCGTAGAACGCCAGCGCACCGAGGACCGCGAGGAGCGGCGTGAGGTACGGCAGCACACCGGCGCCCAGCACCTTTACGACGCTGCCATAGAGGACGATAAAACCTAAAAAGCTGCCGGGCACCGTCGCGCCGCCGGGCAGCACGTTGAAGCTCCGGGGATGAATCTGGTTTTGGGCCGCCACGTTCAGCGGTTCAGGCTCGATGAGCTGGCCGGTTTTGGCGTAGCGGGTAATCCAAAAGTAGTTGGCGGTTTCATCGGGCCAATCGAACCGCGGCCCCACCCCGGTATCGGTCGGCAGCGGCGTCGCGAACCAGCCGTAGATCCCTAAAAATATCACGGCCAGCGCGCCCAGTAACCAGCGATGTTTTTTCATGTCCTTAGTATAGCAAAAAATGGTCGAAGTATGCTACAATAACACCGATGCCAATATACGAATAATGCGAATCTACGAATTAGGCAAAGCATTCGTATCATTCGCACGATTCGTAGATTCGTATCACGCGTATGGAAAAGATCAGCAAGCTCAACTACTGCGCCATCACCGGCCTGCTGCTCTTGGTGCTGGTTTTTAATTTCCTCTACTGGTCAAACCCGCTCATCGCGCTGGGCGGTGGGCTGGTCTACCTCGCATTCTACGGTTTCGTCCTCGGCTCGCTGTACGTCGCCAAGCGGGGCTGGCAGTTTATCTTTGGTCCCCTGTTGCTTCTCACGCTCGTCGCGATGTTGGGCGCCGCCGCGCTCTTTTTAAAAAGCTACACTGACTGGTCCTTCATCTTCATCTTCATCCTCATCCCCCTCCTCCTCTACCCGCCCTACTACAAAACCAGGCCGGAGCAAAAGCTAACCCTGCGCGCCGTGCTGCTCGAGCACCTCGACCGGCTCTTTGAGCGTAAAGAGGGTTGGCTCAACCTTGTCCTCGTATTTGCCTACCTGACGCTCGCGGCGGAGAGCGCCTCGCTCCTGTTGGCCGGCCAGACCAGCGAGTCGACCCAGTCCCCTTGGCAGACGGTACCCAGCCTTTTTTTCCCCCTCTACTTTCTGGCCACCATTACGTTACTGACCTACCTGCTGCGCGCCCGCCGGACCAAGCTGCCGCTCGCGCTACTTGTCCTCCACACCCTGCTCGCCACGACGGTCGCGGCGACGGTCTACGTCGTCGGCTATGGCTACGACCCGTTCGTCCACCAGGCGACCGAACGCATCATCAACCAGACCGGCCGGATTCTGCCGACGCCGCCCTACTACCTCGGCCAGTACGCCATCGTCGTGTTCCTCCACAAGCTGACCTCGCTCGACCTTGGCTTGATTGACCGCTGGCTGGTACCGCTGCTCGCCGCCTTCTTCCTGCCGCTCACCACGTTTTACACCTTCAGCCACTGGCTTAAAAAACGAGCCGCGCTGGTACTCTCGCTCGCTATCCTGGTCGTGCCTTTCGGCAGCTTCATCATGACCGCGCCGCAGAACCTCGCGAACCTCATCTTTATGGTCACGATACTCCTCTCGATGCTCTACTTCCGCGGCCAGCTACACGTGACCGCGCTTTACCTACTCGCCCTCGCCGCGCTCGCAATCCATCCGCTGGCCGGCATTCCCCTGTTGAGTACCGTTTTTCTTCTCCACCTTTTCAAAACGATGTATGAGAGCTACCGGAGGTCTTTGAGCCTCTTTTTTCTGGTCGCCATCATGTTCAGCTTCGCCCTGCCGAGTGCCCTGATGCTGAACGGCTCGGCGGTGAGCCTTCAAACGCCAGCGATTTCCTGGTCAACACTCTCGCCGCTCACACTGGTCAACCACTTCGATCCGCTGCTCGACCTGACTTACCTCATTCACTGGAACGCGCTCATCGTCGTCGCGGCGGTTGTGTTCATCGGCCTGCGCTACCTCGCCCGCCACAAGCTGCTGGTTAACAACGCCCCGTACCTCATCATCGCCCTGGTAATTTTTCTCAACTATGTATTCGTTAGATACCTCGTCGGTCTGCCGAATCTCGAAGATTTGGACCAGACGGCATTCGTCGGCCGGATCAGCCTGCTCGGGTTCTACGTCCTGCTGCCGATTTTTCTCATCGGCCTGCACCGAATCATTACGAGGCTCCGGGAAAGCGACGCCTTCGGCCGGGTGGCGCTGGTTGGCGGCTTGAGCGGCCTGGTAATGATCTCGCTCTACCTCTCGTACCCGCGGGTTAACCAATACGAGCCGGCGAAGTTCTTCAGCGTTTCAGCCTCCGACCTCAAGGCGGTCGAGCTTATCGAGCAGACTGCGGCGCCGGACCACGTCGTGCTGGCCAACCAGATGGTCGGCGCGGCGGCGATCCAGCAGTTTAGTTTTAAAAAATACTATCAGGGCGAATTTTACTACTCAATGCCTATGGGTTCACCCCGGCGGCTCCATGAACTGTTTTTGGAAATGACCTACGAAGGCGCCACGCGCGAGACAATGGATACGGCGATGGCCTACGCCGGCGTTGACGAAGCCTACTTTGTTTTAAACCGCTACTGGCGTGACTTCGAAAATATCAGCCGGCAGGCAACTGACTCGGCTGATAAAGTGTTCAGCGTTGATGACGGTGCGGTGATGGTATTTCTCTACCGTTTACAATAATTTTTACCAAAAACTCCAATCTTGATTATTGGAGCCTAGTGATTGGAATTTAGCTTGAACTACGAAATGAGCTCCAGCAGCCGCTTAAGGTAGTTACTGACGGAAAAATTCCGTACCGAAACAAAACAATTTTTTTTCAGCTTCTCGATCAGCTCGGGCTGGTTGACAAAGTGCTCCAGGACCTCGATGAGGTTTTTTTCGTTGCCGGGCGCGAAGGTAAAGCCGTTGTAGTCGTCTTTGACCAGCTCGCCGATGCCGCCGATGTCAGCGGCGACCACCGGCACGTTCGCGACCAAACTCTCGGAGATTACCGCCGGCGAGTTCTCGTAGCAGAGCGACGGCACAATCGTCACGTCGGCTTGCCGGTAGAGCTCGGCCAGGCGCGCGGTCTCAACCCGGCCGACAAAGGTAAAGCGGTCATCGCCCTCGATGAGCGACTCGACGTCCGCCTGACCGTTGCCCGTGCCGGCGATCACGAGCCGCCAGTTTTGCGGCCGCATCTTTCTGCAGGCTTCAATGAGAAACAAAATTCCCTTGACCCGTTCGAGCTGGCCGACGTAGAGGAGCTTAACCACGCCGTCGGAAGGCTGTTCCTCGCGCTGTTTGCTTACCTTCTGGAAGCTCACCGGGTTTGGCAGCACCACCTTTTGCGACTGGTAAAAAAATCCCCGGCGTTTGTAGTAGTCCAGGAGCCACTGCGAGGGCGAAATGACCGCCGCCGGATCGTTAAACAGCCAGCGACAAATTTTTTCATAGACCTTGTCAAGAATCAAAAACGGTTTCTCCTGGCCGTAGAGAATCAGCCCCGACGGCCGGCTCAACTGGACGTCGTGGAGCGTGTGGAGGTGGCGCAGGCCGAGCCGCTGGATTACCCGCGGCAACAAGTAGCTCATCCCTTTGATGTTGTGGGTCATGACCGCCGCCGGCCGCTCGCGGGCCAAAATTTTTCTGACCTTGGCGGCGCCGGAAAAATTAAAAACGTCCAGCGGGTGCCACAGCAACCGCAGCCAGAGCGGGCGCTGGTTGATATCAATGAACGAAAAAACGTTCCAGGGTTTAATCCGGTAGATCGTCAGGTTGCCGTGCTGTTCAATAGTGTCGCGCCGGCCCAGGGTAATTAAAATAACCTGGTGATCAAGCTGGAGCAGCCCCGCGACGATCTTTTGAACCACCACCTCGGCGCCGCCGCGATGGTACGGCGGGTACAGGCTGTTAATGAGGCACAGTTTCATATTCCTCTACTTTTTCCAAAATAATAAAATTCCCATGAGCGCCGCGCCGGAGCTGTCAACACCGACATCTTTGACGCTTGCCTGCCGGCCAACGACAAAACCCTGGTGCCACTCGTCAGTGAGCGCGTAGCCAATCGAGAGAACCGCCGCCGCGATAATCGCCTGGCGCTGCTTCACATTATGGCCCAAAATTGCCCGGAAAAGCAAGTAGGTTAAGACAAAATACTCGGCAAAATGGGCGAGCTTACGCAGCAGAAAGTCCCAGGATGGCTCAAGGTTCGACGCCAGATCAGGCTGGTTGGAAAAATAGTAGATGACCAAAAGCCAGGCGAAAACCGCGAGGCAATTGGATACGTTTTGTGTTCTTTTGGTCATGCTTAGATTCCCTCTCCCCTCTGTGGAGGGTTAGGGTGAGGGGTTTCCCAGCTCAAAAATTTTCTCCACCACACCTTCTAAATTCTCATCAATCTCATCATTCCAAACTCGTAAAAATTTATACCCCTTACTCCTTAAAAAATTATCCCTCGAAACATCTAATTTTATCTGCCGCTCTTCGTTATGACCGCCACCATCTAACTCGATTACCAATCGTGATTGGGGGCAATAAAAATCAACAATGTAGTCACCAATGGAATACTGACGACGAAATTTTAAACCATAAATGTTTCGATTGCGTAGCACCGACCACAACCTGGCTTCCTGATTTGTTTGGTTTCTTCGCAGTACTCTCGCAACGGTGATGTGCTTGCGTTTCATGACACCCCCTCATCCGGTCGCCTCTTAACACAAGCGATGCGACCACCTTCTCCCCATAAAAGGGAGAAGGGTTACTTCAGCTTATGATAAAGCTCATCCAGCTGTTTACCAATGATTCGCCAGTCGTACTGCTGCTCAACTTTACGGCGGCCCGCCTGACCAAACTGCTGGCCGACCGCCGGATTGGCGAGGAGGTAGTGAATCTTGCTGGCCAAATCGTCCGCGTCTTTTGGATTGACCAGCAGCCCGTTTTGGCCGTCTGAAACTACGCTGCGGACGCCGGGCAGGTTGGTGGCAACGACCGGTCTTGCGCAGGCCATCGCCTCGACCAGGGTTAGCCCGAACGCTTCGGACGCATCAACTGACGGCAAGACCGCGACGTCAGCCAGCTGGTAGTACTGCGGCAGCAGCTCACCCGGAACGTAGCCGGTAAAAACCGTTTTGCTGCCGATGTTGAGCTGGGCCGCGAGATCGCGGTACGCTGACGCCAGTTCGCCGCTGCCAACCACCACCAGCCGCCAGAGGTAGTCGGTCTCGCGCAGCCGGCTCATCGCTTCAATCAGGTAGCCCACGCCCTTAAAGTAGTGAGCCCGGTCGAGTCCGCCGACGAAGAGCACAACCTTGTCTTCAGGGTCAATGCCATGCTGTTTAAGCAACGCCGGCGGTTTCGGCTGGGGAGTAAAACTCTGGAGATCAACGCCGTTGGGTACTTCGACGAAATGGTTTGGCTGGCGTTCGATGGCCGCCGCGATGTTCGACTGCCGGGCGTAGTCGAGAGACGTCACAATGACCCGGTTGGCCATTTTGATGATGCGCGGCAGCAGTATTTTTTTATGGAGTTTAAAAAAAGCTTTCAGCATCCCCTCGCCGACCACATCCATATGGTAGTGGATAATCAGCTTTGAACCCCGGGCTTTAAGCTTGGAGCGCTGGAGCCAGATCATCTCCGCCCCGCCGAAGAATGGATAGTGTAAGTGAAGAATATCAAAGCCGCGCAGCATCCAGCCGAAGCTGGTAATCAGCGCGCCGTTACCGTACCGAAGCAGCGGCTTGATTCGCTGGATGGGCACGTCGGTAATCTCTTCGGTCACCGGTCCGTACTGCGGGGTAAACACGCGCACCTCGTGACCGAGCTTAATGAGCTCGCGCGCGTTTGCGGCCGCGACGTTGCCGATGCCGCCGGCGTAGGGCGGAAAAGTGGGGGTGATGATAGCGATTTTCATGTAGGGTTATAGTAGCATTTTTAAGGAATTTCACAAAGATAAAGCAGGCTTGGCTTTCTCCTTTGTCTGCAGCATGATATGGTGTTATTGGAGACTGTAGCCTTACCTGCAATCGTAAAAACTTTTGTTTTCGGCGTGTAGTAATTAATTTATAATTCAATTAATGTTATGAGGAATTTGCCACTAGCGGCTTTATCGATTTTGTTATTTGGAGAGAGAATCAGTTTATGTATAGTTTCACCCTCAAACTGAGTAACCCCGCGCGAATTTCTACCTGCCCAGTGTTTAAGTAATATGGTTGATCTCAGTAAGTTAACCTGAAACATTGAAATCAAAATCTTATCCACTATTTTATTTGGCGTAATGCCAATAAAATAAAACATGAACACTGATTTATCCGTAGCCAGAAATTCAAGTAATTTATCAATGTTGTATCCTTTCGGATTTGAACTTAGTACCATTATCTTAGTTTTAACATCCGTTGCCGTATCGTACCGATTAAACGTACGAATATAATCAGCAAGTCCATTTTTGGTTCTAAATCCTGGAATTACATTACTGCCATCGTGTAATGCTTTGACTAGGCCATCTCTAAGCTTCTCATCATCGCCCACAATAAGATACTCAATAATTCGCCCTCGAATGTTTACGTTTTCAATAAATCCGGCTATAAGAATTTCATTTCTATATTTATCAACCTTAGCGTCCAATTCTGCTTTTAGTCGCATATAGTCTTTCGACTGCACGAAATCCATGGCTCGTTCAGGCGCTTTTTTAATTGCTACCCTTGCAGCAGTAGATACCTTAAACTTTTTTCCGGAGGGACTAATGTTCGTAGTCGCTTCGACAAGACGTGCCAAGTTGCCATCAAAGCCTAATTCTGCATGGATACTAAATAGTTTATCAAAATTTTCAGGAGAATTTGCTAAATCTCCAAACTTTTTCGTAATATCTGATCCATTAATACTCCCGCGAATATTATCAATCCGTAGCCGTTGTGAACTATGACTTATCTTTTGCAAGAAGGTTGTGTTTGCTAAATAAAGGATATTCTTTAATGGCGTCACTAGGCAGACAAAAAAAGGCTGGTCATCATATTTCTGGAGGTTCGACAGTGAAATGATAGTATTTGAAAAGCCAGAAGAAGTAGAATAACTGAAACGAACAGAAAAATGCTTCGAATAATAAACCGACCTATCTTTGGTTAGTTTAAATTTTTTCTGGACTTCACTAATTAGAGATGATTTATTACCAATCCCATCTTTTGTTTTTATGAATTTAATAAACGAAACAAGGTCTTTGTGCATCATAGTAATTTTGCATTAAACAGATTTTCTATTTCCTCTTTATTTTTCTTTCCATTTCCGTTTAGCTGCTCGTTAAGTGTATTCCTTTCCCAAAAAACACCTTCAGAATATCCTTGTATCGTTTTATTTTCTCGCGCATTGGCTAAGCGTTTTTCTGCCAAGCAACAATATAACTCATCTACATCAATACCAACGTACTTGCGACCTAATTTATACGCAACAACCGAAGTCGTACCCGAACCCAAAAACGGATCAAAAACGACATCATTCGGTTTTGAACTTGCCAGAATGATTTTCGCCACAAGTTTTTCTGGTTTTTGGGTCGGATGGTCCGTATTTTCCGGCATAGACCAAAACGGAATTGTTATATCGGTCCAAACATTCGAAGGATGAGTAATCCTATACTTTCCGTCGCCGTTATCTTCCCAATCTTTCGGGTTTCCATTCTCGTCTTTGTACGGCGCAATAACCCTGCGTCTCATTTTTACCGATTCAACATCAAAATGGTAATCATCTGATAAAGTACAAAACCAAATATCCTCAGAGCAATTTTTCCAATTTGTTTTTGCGCCGCGCCCCTTTTCTCGCTCAAAAGTAATGCGGTTTTGAATTCGAAAATACTTTTTTGCAACATTATAAATTGCACCTGACGACTTCCAATCGCCACAAATATAAATTGAGGCGTGAGGTTTTAAAAGACGGATAATTTTTTGAACCCAAGAATCTAACCACTCCTCGTATTTTTCGGATTCCATTGCTTTGAATGAAGTGAGGTTGAATGTCTTATTTAGGTTGTAGGGGGGGTCAACGAAAACAAGATCAACAAAACAATTCGGCAAATACTCCAGTGCTTCAAAAATATCTTGATGAATTGTTTTATTTTCGATTTCACCCGGAGATACTGGTTTATTCAGTTTGATCAGACGCTTTTTGAGCGCCAGAATATCATCACCCCTCAAAGCCAAGGTGCGATTTCGTGGTGCTCTCTGTTTTGTTGCTGCTTCTTCCATGTTTACTTAAACAACTTTTCCGTCATAGTTTACGGAATTTTCGCTAACTTTATTCGCGTACTGCCCGCTTTTGATAAACTATTATAATATGCTACTTATATTGCAATTATCTCAACGAGCTCATTACAATAGTAGCAAGAATTATACAAATAAACAATTACATAAGCATTAACCTACCCTTACATTACAAAGTAGAGTGCACACGAACCATTAGCAATTTGCGATAAGCGATTTGCGATGAGCCGACCCCCGCTTGCCTAAACCAAAATCCTTTGCTACACTAATTTTTGTTATTGACCTATGATCAGCCAAAACCAAAAAAAACGCCTCTTGGTTCTCGGAGTCTTTGTTATGGCCGTCCTGGCGGTCTTTTTAGATTTCCCGGAGTACATCGCCAAAACCGGACTGCCCGTACCGAATTTTTTCAATCGGCCGTTCTCCCTGGGGCTAGATCTGCAGGGTGGCACCCAGCTCGTCTACCAGGCTGACTTGAGTAAAGTTCCGGCCGAAGACCACCGCAGCTCGGTCGAGGGCGTGCGCGACGTCATTGAGCGGCGCGTCAACGCGTTCGGCGTGGCCGAGCCCCTGGTTCAGACTACTAAAGCGGGCGACCAGTGGCGGATTATCGCCGAGCTGGCCGGCGTCCACGACGTCAACCAGGCGATCACCATGATCGGCCAGACGCCGCTCTTGGAATTCAAGGAACAAAATCCAAACCCAACGGTCGAGCTCACCGAGGAACAGAAGCAGCAGCTGGCAACGTTCAACGAACAAGCCAGGCAGCGAGCCGAAGCGCTGCTGGCCCAGGCCTTGCTACCGGGGACCGATTTCGCGGCGCTCGCCACTAAAAATTCCGAAGACCAGGGCAGCGTGGCCAACGGCGGCGACCTTGACTTTCAAGCCCGCGGATTGTTCGTGCCGGAGTTTGAAAAAACCTGCTTCGATGACCTGAAGGTCGGCGAGGTCTCGCCGGTGCTGACTCAGTCGCCGTTTGGCTACCACATTATTAGAAAAGAAGCGGAACAGGGTGAGGGCGAGAGCTACCAGGCTCGGTGCCGTCATATCTTAATCCAGACCGCGACCGAGCAGAGCTTCGCCGCGGCCGACAACGCCTGGATGAACACCGAGCTGACCGGCACCTACCTCAAGCGGGCCCGCGTCCAGTTCGACCCGAGCAGCCAGGCGCCGGAAGTTTCGCTTGAATTTAACGACGCGGGCGCCAAGCTCTTCGGCGAGATCACAGGGCGCAACATCGGTAAGCCGGTGGCGATTTTTCTCGACGGTAGCCCGATCAGCGTACCGACAGTCCAAGACGCCATTACCAGCGGCAGCGCGGTAATCAGCGGCAACTTCAGCATCACCGAAGCCAAGCTGCTCGCCCAGCGACTCAACGCCGGCGCCCTGCCGGTACCCATTCAGCTCGTGTCGCAGCAGACCGTCGGCGCGACGCTCGGCAACGAGTCGGTCGCCAAGAGCCTGCGCGCCGGGTTGGCCGGGCTGCTGGTCGTTGCTATTTTTATGATTCTCTACTACCGCCTGCCGGGCCTGACCGCGGTAGGAGCGCTCCTGATCTACGGCGCATTGGTACTCGCGATCTTCAAGCTCATCCCCGTCACCCTAACGCTCGCGGGAATTGCTGGATTCATCCTGTCGCTGGGTATGGCGGTTGACGCCAACGTTCTAATTTTTGAGCGGCTCAAAGAAGAACTTAGGGCCGGTAAACCGCTCAATGTCGCCCTCAGTGAAGGATTCAAGCACGCCCGTTCGTCAATCATTGACGGCAACATGTCAACCTTAATTACCTGTTTCATTCTCATGAGCTTTACGACAAGCCTCATCAAGGGGTTTGCCATTACGCTTATACTTGGTATCCTCGTCTCAATGTTCTCGGCGATGGTGGTAACGAGGTTAATGCTCCAGCTCTTAATCCGTTTCAAACCGCTAACCGGCCGGTGGCTCTTCGGCGTTCGAATGCCAAAACCCTCGTAGTCCTATACCCCGTAGTAGTCCCTCACCTTATTTTTAAAAAGAGCTGTTACTTGGCTAAATTTAATGATTATTTAGTAACCACCACCGAACCTTTCACTCACGTTTTTTGCTCACGTTGAGATCTACCGTAAGTAAAAGGTGAGGGATCACTACGGGGTATGCTTCAAATTATCAAGCAAAGAAATATCTGGTTCCCCCTCTCGGGCCTGCTGGTCGCCGCCAGCCTGATTATGTTTGCCGTCTGGGGGTTACGGCTCGGCATTGACTTCACCGGCGGCTCGCTCCTTGAGCTCGAGTTTTCAATCCCTCGGCCGAATCACGACCAGATCGTTGAAAGCTTTGGTCAGCTCAACCTGGGCGAGGTGACGGTCCAGCCGATTGGCGAACAAAACGTCATCCTCCGTTTCGCTGACGTTGACGAGGCGACCCACCAGCAAATCGTCGGGTCGCTCCGTGCCACGTTTGCCGGCCAGGCAGCCGAACCGGGAGGAGTCACTTTTGAAGAACGACGGTTTGATTCGATCGGGCCCATCATCGGCCAAGAGTTACGGACAAAAACCGTCCGGGCAATCGGCTTGGTGCTTATCGCCATCATCGCCTACGTTGGCTGGGCGTTTCGAAAAGTATCAAAGCCGGTGCCATCCTGGCAGTACGGGCTCATCGCGGTCATCGCCCTATTCCACGACATCATGATCACCATCGGCACCTTTGCCGTGCTTGGTCAAGCGTATGGAATCGAGGTTAACGCCTCGTTCGTCGCGGCGTTGCTGACGATTTTGGGCTACTCGGTTAACGATACCATCGTCGTCTTTGACCGCATTAGGGAAAACCTCGTCCGGCGCGTCGGCGAAGGGTTCGACGACATCATCCAGTTCAGCCTCAACCAGGTTATCACCCGGTCGGTAAATACCTCCCTCACCGTTATCCTCGTCCTATTTGCGATTCTCCTCTTAGGCGGATCAACCTTGAGAATTTTTGCGCTGTCACTCATCGTCGGCGTCAGTGTTGGTACCTACTCATCCATCTTCTTGGCCAGCCCGCTCCTCGTCGTTGCTCAAAAGCTCCAGGGAAAACGATAACCACAGCCAAGCCGGCCGCAGCCGGTTGAATTCTTCCTTCTTCTGTATACAAGCCGTGATTCCGACGGCTTGGTTTTTTCGTATTCGTTTTCCTTGACTACTATCATCTTTTATGCTATATTTAAAACATCAAATCTAAATTGGACAAAAATTGGCTATCATAAGCGAAATATTCTCAAAATCTTTTCAACTGTATGGCAGACCAAAATTCAATTCTTGATAAAATCATCCAGAGCCGGCAGATTCAGGAGGCGACGCAGTTCAATCCGACCGAATTGATTAGTAACCTCTTCAAAAACCTTTCCGCTAAGGAGAGGGATATTTTGAGTCGGCGGTTCGGTCTCTCGGCCAAAGAGAAAGAGACGCTTGAGCAAATCGGCGCCTACTACAAGATTACCCGCGAGCGGATCCGCCAGATTGAGGCAGGCACGATCCGTAAGCTCCGGACGCTCGAGAACTTTCGCAGCGAGATTGAAGCCGCCGAGCACAACGTCACTCACCTGCTCGAAGCTCACGGCGGCGTCATGGAAGAGAACCACCTCCTTAATGAGCTGCTGGCGTACACCGACACCAACGAGACGAACCGTCAGGCCTCGCTGTTTATTTTAAACCACTTGCTCGACGATAAGGTCCAGCGGCTCAAAGCCGACCGAGAAGTTCAGTCCGGCTGGATGCTCCCGACGTTCTCGCCGGCGACGCTCAAGTCGATCCTCCAGGAGCTGATCGAGATCATCCAGCAGGAAAACAACCTGCTCGCCACCGAGCTGCTGCTGCAGAAGTTCCGGGAGCGCGAAGCGTTCGAGAGGCACCGAACCCAGATTGTCTTGGGTGAGCTGGCAACCGGCCACGAACGGGCCGTCGAGGAAGCGGTGAGCCGGGCGATCCACTCCTACCTCACCATCAGCAAAGAAATTGACCGAAACATCCTCGGCGAGTGGGGGTTGAGCCGGTGGCAGACGGTCACCCCAAAACGGATGGGTGACAAGGTGTACCTAGTGCTGCGCAAAACCGGCAAGCCGCTCCACTTTACCGAAATTTCCAGCCTGATTAATCAGGCTAATTTTGACGCCAAAACCGCCTACCCGGCGACGATTCATAACGAGCTGATTCTCGACGACCGCTACGTGCTGGTCGGCCGGGGCATCTACGCCCTCAAAGAGTGGGGGTACAGCACCGGTACGGTCCTGGATGTCGTTGCCCAGCTCCTCGCCGAATCGAAGGCTCCACTGACCAAAGAAGAAATCATCAAGCATGTCCTCGAGCAGCGCATCGTCCGCAAGAGTACGATTCTGCTGGCGCTGACCAACCGTGACCACGTTACCAGGCTGGCGGACGGAACGTACACCGCGAACCGCGCCGCGACGGAATTGCTCTCGGCTGGCTCGTAAATGAAGCGCCCGGCCAAAAAAGAAAAAACAAAAAGCTATGGAAATTATTATCGATTTTAACCAGATCAGCTCAAGCCCGGTCGCGTTCGCCTGGTGGTTTTTTACCACCATCGGCTGGATCTATCCGGTTTTTTTATTAATGTACGGACTGCTGCTAACCTGGCAAAACTACATCCGCAACCGCTACCGGCGACAGCGCAAGTACATACTCTTGGCAATCGACGTACCTAAGAATAACGAGCAATCCCCGCTGGCGGTGGAAAATATCTTCGCCCAGCTCGCCGCCGCCCACCAGCCGCTCAAGTTCCACGACAAGTGGTGGAAGGGAGAAATCAACGACAGCTTTAGTTTTGAAATCGTCAGCCTCGGCGGCTACATTCAGTTCATCATCCATGCCCGGGATACCTTCCGCGATTTAATTGAAGCGGCAATCTACGCCCAGTACCCCGACGCCGAGATTACCGAGGTTGAAGACTACACTCAAAAATGGAAAATCAAGTTCCCCAACGATCAGTACGATCTCTTCGGCACCGAGCTCAAGCTCGCCAAGTCCGACGTCTACCCGATCATCACCTACAAACTGTTTGAAGACTCCCTCTCCCAAGAGCTCAAAGATCCAATGGCCGGCCTGCTCGAAGCGCTGACGCGCATTGGTCCGGGTGAAGAAATATGGGTGCAGTTTTTAATCACGCCGGCGAATAATGATTGGGGCGATAAAGCCAAGCCCATTATCAATAGACTCGTCGGCGCCAAAGACAGCGGCACCAAGGACCTGTTCTCACGCGTCACGAACCTGTTCACCTATGCGCTTGACTCGCTGCTGACGGCGCCGTCCGAAACCAAAGCCGGCGCCTCTAAGGAACCGCCGACCCAGATGCTCCACCTTACCCCGGGTAAAAAAGACGAGGTAGCGGCGATTGAGCACAAGGTAAATAAAATTGGCTACCATACCAGAATCAGATTTGCCTACCTGGCTGAAAAATCAAAATTCTTCAAGGAGAAAGCCTCGAAAGGCATTTACGGCAGCTTCAAGCAGTTTAATGACCTCGGCCTCAACTCGCTCAAGCCGGACAGCCGGTACCTCACCGGCGGAATTGTCTTTATGAAAGAACGGCGGCTGATTTGGCGAAAAACTAAAATGCTGATCCGCTGCAGAAACCGCGCTCATTTTATGTCGCCCGGTGAGTACGGTTTTATCTTAAACACCGAGGAGCTGGCCAGCCTCTGGCACTTCCCGATGATGACGGTCAAGGCGCCGCTGGTGAAAAAGACCGAAGCGAAACGCGCCGAGCCGCCGATGACCCTGCCCCTCGAGCGGCGCCGGACCCACGCCACGCCCGCCGACACGCGACCGGCAGCAGCGAAGGTTGAACCGCCGCAAAACTTACCGATCCCTGGCCTCTATGGCTGACCTCGAACCACAAAACGATATGGTCTTGCTGGCCGAAACCAACTTCCGCAACCAGCGGGTAAAGTTTGGTATTAAGCGCGATGACCGCCGCCGCCACACCTACCTCATCGGCAAAACCGGCATGGGCAAATCAACGGTGATGGAAAACATGATCATCCAGGACATCATCAACGGCGAGGGCGTGGCGCTGATTGATCCGCACGGCGACTTTGCCGAAAAAATCCTCAACTATATCCCCTCGCACCGCGTCAACGACGTCGTCTACTTCAACCCGGCCGACTTTAACTACCCGATCGCCTTTAACGTGATGGAGTCGGTCAGCCGGGAGTACAAGCACCTGATCGCCTCCGGCCTCGTCGGCGTCTTCAAAAAACTGTTCGCCGATTCCTGGGGCCCACGATTGGAGTATGTCCTGCGCAACTCGATCCTGGCGCTGCTCGACTACCCGGGCAGCACACTGCTTGGCGTCATGCGGATTTTGGTTGATAAGAACTACCGACGAAAGGTCATTGCCAAGATTGACGACCCGGTCGTCAAATCGTTCTGGGTCGATGAGTACTCGAAGTACCCCCAGCAGTTCCAAACCGAGGCAATCGCTCCGATTCAAAACAAAGTCGGCCAGTTCCTCTCCACCGCCCTGATTCGAAACATCCTCGGTCAGGTCAAGTCAACCATTGACCTGCGCGAGGTGATGGACCAGAAAAAAATTCTAATCATGAACCTCTCGAAGGGCCGGATCGGCGAAGACGCGTCGGCCCTGCTGGGCGCGATGATGATTACCAAAATCCAGCTCGCCGCCATGAGCCGGATTGATATGCCCGAAGAAACTCGCCAGGATTTCTACCTCTACGTTGACGAGTTTCAAAACTTCGCGACCGAGTCGTTTGCCACCATCCTGTCGGAGGCCCGAAAGTACCGGCTGAACCTCACCATCGGCCACCAGTACATCGAGCAGCTCGACGAGCAGGTCCAGGCGGCGGTTTTTGGTAACGTCGGCACCCTGATGTGCTTTCGGATCGGCGCCGCCGACGCCGAGGCCCTCGCCCTAGAGTTCGCCCCCTACTTCACTGAAGATGACCTGGTCAACCTCACCAAGTACGACATCTACCTCAAGCTGATGATTGACGGCGTCGCGTCCAACCCGTTCTCAGCCACTACTATTCAACCGCTCGGCCTCGGCAACGAAACCAACAATAAAGAAACCATCATTAAGGTTTCCCGCGAACGGTACGCCAAGCCGCGGGAGGTGGTTGAAGAGAAAATCAGCCGCTGGAGCAGCGTTGATGAGGAAGAGATGGAGGTGAAAACGAACGTGGTGAGCGCCAGCAGCCGGCCAGAAGCGCCCGGCTTCAACCGCAAAAAACCGGAAGGAAGACCCAAAGACAAGCCGGCCTACACCGTCAACTGCTACGAGTGCGGCAAGCCCACGGTGATCAACTTCAAGCCCGACGGCATTAGGCCTATCTACTGCCCGGAATGCTTTCAGAAGATTCGGGAACGGGGCTTGCGCGCCCAAACCCCGGCGACCGAGCTGGTTGAAGAGGCAACCGCCCCGGCGGAAACGGAAATCTCGCTCTCCGAAGCGGTCCAAAAAGCGCCGGTTTCATTCAAGGAAGACGCTCGTCGCGCCGTTGACCAGCCAGCGGCACCTCCCCCGGTCAAACCCGCCAGCCAACCCGCCCAAAAAAATCAAGCGGAGGATACGGTAACGACGGAGCACACGCTTAAGACGCTTAAGCCTGGGCAAGTGGTAAGGTTTTAATAGCAGAGAACTATTTAAATTTTGAATTTTGAATCAATGTTTAATGCCTTAATTTTGAATGTTTCAAACATTCAATCATTCGAAACTCTCATTCAAAACTTAAAATTTAAAATTGAAATTTTTACGTGGGAAAAAATTTCTGGAACAACCTGCCCAAGCCAATCGTGCTACTGGCGCCGATGGACGGCTACACTGACGGCGCGTTTCGCCAAATCTGCAAAGAGGTCAACCCGGCCATCGTGGTGGTAACCGAGTTCGTCTCGGCCGATGGTATTACCCACGGCGCAACCAAGCTCCGATCGAAGCTCGCGTTTGACCCGGCCGAGCAGCCCGTCATCGCTCAAATCTTTGGCAAAGACCCGGCGACGTTCGCCGCCGCGACCCGGTACTGCGAAAAACAGGGTTTCAGCGGCATTGACCTTAACATGGGCTGCCCCTCAAAAAAAGTGGTGAAGTCCGAGCACGGCATTGCGCTACGCCGGAACCTCGACCGGGCCTTCAAGCTGATTGAAGCCGTTGCCACCAGCACCAACCTGCCCGTCTCGGTTAAAACCAGGCTGGGCTGGAGCGACGCGTCTGACCTGCTCGAGTTCGGCCGGGGCGCCCAGAACGCCGGCGCCAACTTGCTCACCATCCACGGCCGAACCTACACCGTGCCCTACAGCTGCCCGGCCGATTTCGAGCCGATCTATGAACTCAAGCGGCAGGTTTCCATACCCGTCATTGCTAACGGGGGGATCGGCGACCTGGCCGACGGCCTGCGCAAGCTCGGCAACCTCGACGGCTTTATGATCGGCCGGGCGGCGTTCGGCAACCCCTGGGTGTTTGATTTAAGCGGCGCGCCCGGCCGCTTCGCCGACAAGGTGCCGCTAATTAAGCGCCACGTTGAGTACCTGACGAAGCGTAAGGGCGAGCGGGTGGCGATGTTCGAAATTCGCAAGCACCTGCTGGCCTACGTCCGTGGAATCCCCGGCGCCAGCAGTTACCGGATCGCGCTCGCCCGGGTCGAGTCGGTAGCGGCCGTCAAAAAGATACTGGATAAAATTGTTGGCCAGCTTGAATTGGACGAATCGAGCAAAAGTCTGGTATAGTGAAAGCATATTCAATAGTAAAACGAAAAAGAATTAGCTTGTAGCTTTTTAGTACTGAACACGACTCCGAAGAAACTACGAGCTAATTCCTAACTCCTAATTCCTTGTCCTTGATTAAGCCATGGAAACAAACCTTTCGGCAACCGATCAAACCATTAAACGCTTCATCGAGCGCTTCCAGCGCAACGAGATTACCGAGTACTTCGTCTACCGCCGGCTGGCGGCGATGACAACCGGTAAAAACCAGGAAACGCTCTTACGAATTGCCGATGACGAGCAACGCCACCACCGGGCCTGGAAAAAGTATACCAACAACGACGTCCCGCCGAGCCGGCCGCTGATCGGCTTGTACACGACCCTGGCTAAAGTGTTCGGGCTGACCTTCGCCATCCGGCTGATGGAAAAAGGCGAAGAGCGGGCCCAGCGCGGCTACGAGCAGGTGCTCAAAACGTTTCCCGAAACCCAGGCGATCTTTGCCGACGAGCACCGCCACGAGTTTGAGCTGATTGACATCATCCGCGAAGCGAAGATTACCTACATCGGCTCAATCGTGCTTGGATTGAACGACGCCCTGGTTGAGCTCACCGGCGCGCTGGCCGGCTTAAGCTTCGCCCTTCGGGATACGAAAACGGTCGCGCTCGCCGGGCTGGTGACCGGCCTAGCGGCATCAATGTCAATGGCCGGTTCAGAATACCTCTCGCAAAAAACCGAGGTCCAAACCGACAACCGGCATCCGCTCCGGGCCGCGATCTATACCGGCTTAGCCTATGTTGCCACCGTTCTCCTCTTGATACTGCCTTTCCTGCTGGCGAAAGACTACAAAGTTGCGCTGGCGGCGTCGCTGCTCATCGCGCTCTTGATTATCATCGCGTTTACCTTCTTCACCTCAATTGTCAAAAACGTTTCGTTCAAAAAGAAATTTATCGAGATGGCGACTATCAGCTTCAGCGTCTCGTTCATCTCGTTTGCCATCGGTACCGTCTTGCGGACGGTTTTCAATATTGACACCTAACCCATGAACCTGGCTTTTTTTGAAGCCCAAGATTACGAACAAGCCTACCTGCGCCGCGCGTTGCCCACGCACCGGCTGACCTTTGTGTCCGGCCGGCTGACGCCCGGGACCGCTTCGGCCGCCAAAGCGGCGGACGTTATTTCGGTTTTTATTTACTCAAAGGTTGATGCTACGGTGCTGAAAACGCTGCCCAAGCTCAAGCTCATCACCACCCGCTCGACCGGCTTTGATCATGTCGACATCGCCGCCAGCCGCCAGCGAGGGATCACGGTCTGTAATGTCCCCTTCTACGGCGAGAACACCGTCGCCGAGCACGCGTTTGCCCTCCTCTTGGCGCTCGCCCGCCGCCTGCCTCAAGCCTGGCGCAAAACGGAAAAAAACGACTTCTCGATCGCCGGCCTCAAGGGGTTTGATCTCGCCGGCCGCACCCTCGGGGTAATCGGCGGCGGCCACATCGGTATCCAGGCCGCCAAGGTCGGCAACGGGTTTGGGATGCGGGTGCTGGTGTTCGATCCTCACCGTAAGCCAGCGCTGGCAAAAAAGTTCAGGTTTCGCTACGTGACCCTCGACCAGCTGCTCCGGCAGTCGGACGTTTTGTCCCTCCATGCGCCCTACAACCGGCAAACCCATCACCTGATTAACAAAAAAAATATCGCGAGGATAAAAAAAGGCGCCGTGCTGATTAACACGGCGCGGGGCGGCATCGTTGAGACAGCCGCGTTAACGCTCGCGCTGGGCCGTAACCTCTCCGCCGCCGGCCTCGACGTGGTTGAGCACGAAGAGCTGCTCCAAAAAAAGTCGCTGACCGCAAGCGAACAAACAAAGGTACGCCCAATCAAGAAGCTGCTTGCCAAAGACAACGTCCTGTTCACCCCGCACATTGCCTTCTACACCCAGGAGGCACTGGAGCGAATTTTAGCCACCACGGTTGAGAGCATTGATGCGTTCTCAAAGCACAAGCTAAAGAATACGGTGACAAGGTAAACCCAGCACCTTTTGAAAAAAAGTGTGGGGTAAAAAAAGAGGCCTCGCGCATGCGGGGCTTTTTCGTAGGGTACAAAGTTGGAAGAACATCAAGCAAACTTGAGCTTACGGTCGTAGTTACGCAGCGTCTGAATGATGGCCGCTTCGTCCTCGTTAAGAATGATGAACAAGTGGATCACTTTTCCGCCGAGCCGCCGACGGATTTCGTCATCATCGAGAATCTGAACCGCGGGTAGTACCGCTCCCCCATCGGCAGACGGCCTATATAGGCTGTTTCGTTTGTTTGCCAAAGTCAAGCTGACAACTACAGCGACTAAAACCACTAGGTGACAGAACGCAGACCTGTTCATCGGACTAGCCTCCTTCCGATTCGATGGCTACCGGGACCACTATGGAATGCACTGTTGCCGGAAGTTCCATTCATAGAATGCGAGCTCAAAGAGAGGGAGCGGCTTTCTAACAACCTTCCTGCGATGAGGCCACAGCCCCATCAGAAACCGACCGATTCTGGTTAATCTACTCATGATGTTATCCTCCTTTTCTTTCTGGCTCTAGGGTTAGTGCTGAAAACAGCTAGTCTGCTCGAGTAATCGGTTTCGCGGCCGCAACCTGACGATAGTAGCCGGCAGTGAGCCAATTCGCTTTACGGAGCTTTTTCGCTCCCGGCTCATTTTTCAGCGATCGGCTAATGGTTTCTTTGGCTCGGCGCAGCACCTCGGCAACGATCGGCTGCACCTCGAGGACGGAAGCAAAACCCCACCGATTTTGCTGTCGCTCGTACGCCGCGAAAACGCGACGGGCGGTTTGCGTGATGACGATTTCCCGCTGGTAACCGGCATACTGGGTATGGCTCACCGAGCTGCTGCTCTCGTTGAGGAGCATAAAGAGGTCAATCACGTTGCTCCGGAGCCACTGCTCCTTAACGCCGTCCTCGATAATCTGAACGGTTAGGACTACAGGTGGCGGTAGAGACGGTCTGTTTCGCATCGTTATCATCAAGAAACCGACTGCCACTGCGACGATTGCCGCAACAATGAACGCAATGCGTTTCGTCATGGTGCTCTCCTTTTTCACTTCAATTGAATGGCCCGCGCCAACTAACCGTTGGCGGCAGATAACGTCTGGTCGAGAACCGAACGAAACCCTCGACCATCAACCAGCAGATACCAGCGCCGGTGAGCCAGACCAAGTCAAGCGCCTGCAGCAACACCGCCACGACACCGACGGCAAAAACTACCGCCGCGACGATTCGACCGATTGACCGCAGGCCGATCAAGAGCCCCGCGGTGCCCCGCTGGGCAAGCACGCTGGCCGCCTTGCTTTTCATCCGCTGGAGCAACGTCTCTCCGAGCTCCGCCTCGCAGTCCAGTGTCGCGAGCCGGCCAATTGCTTGCTCAATCTGTTCGCGGTTCGCTTCAGTTAACTTGTTTAAAAACTGGATGGCTGCCAGACAACCGCCTCGCCGTAAGAGGCTGCAGTACCGTCTCACCTGACGCTGTATCTCCGCTTCATTCGACCGATTTTCAGATGGTTTCTTTCCCCTCATCGGGTCAACCCTCCTCTCTATTTCAAATTGTAAGGTTCAAAACCCTGCTGATGGCAGCTTACCACCAAATCAGCCGCTTGGCAACCTGCCAGTAGGCGTTGAAAATCGGGTTCGCGACGGACCGCAGGAGCGGGTTTTGCAAGTCTTGGAATTCAATCTTGCCCACGAAGCGCTTAACAATCTCTCCGTCGCCGAGCCGGCGGCTTTTTTGAACCCGGCGTCTCGTTGCAATAATCTTTCGCCAGTTTTTAACCGACAAAAAGTAGCCCAGAATCCGCAGCGACTGACCGCCCCAACCCGCGAAACATGAGTAGATAAACAGAGCCAGAGACATCACCAGGTAGGCCGGGGCGATCAACAGCAGCGTTCCAAGCTTGTAGTTTTGCAGCATCACCAGCCGGCGGTTGCGCTCCATGTAGTAGAACTTTTTAATGCTCTTGGAAAACTCGTACTTGTGATAGACGACCGATGCCGGCGCGAGCACGACGCGGTAGCCGCCCAGCCACAGCCGCCAGCCCAGGTCAACGTCTTCGTGGTACATAAAAAAATCCGGGTTGAATAACCCGATGTCCTTCAGGGCGCTGGCGCGTAGCAGGACGCTGGCGCCCGAGGGGTAGGTGATCTCGGTAACCTTCATCGGCGCGTCGGGCCGCCGGTAGCCGCCGGCGAACGCGAATCCGAGGTAGTGAATCTCGTTGCCGATGCTGTTGATGTTACCCTGATCGTGGTAGAGCAGGAGCTTGGACTGGACCGCGCCGATTTGTTGGTCAGCTCGGGCGACTCGCACTGCTTCATCCAAAAAATCCGGCGCAACGGCCGTATCTTGATTCAGCAAGTAGACGTAGTCAAAGCCCCGGTCAATACCGAGCTGCATGCCGATGTTGTTGGCCGCGGCAAAGCCGACGTTTGCCTGGTTTTCGAGCAGCTTAACCTCTACCCAGTGCTCGCGGACGTAGGCCGCCGAGCCGTCGGTTGAGGCGTTATCAACCACCAGAATCTCAAAGCGCTGTTTTGGGTAGGTGGCGCCCGATAAGCTGCTCAAGCACTCCTTGAGGTACTCGATGCCGTTGTAGACGACGATGACGATGAGGACGCGAGCCATACCTATGCTCGGCCACCCCTTGACTCCTTGGCGGTCAGCGCTCGTGGCTCGCTGCTTGGCTTACCGCCGTTCAGTGCCGCGTGCCGAACGATGATGGTGAGATCTTTATCAATTTTCTCCAGCCGGACCACGATTTTAAACACGATGAAAAACAGCGCCATGATCGAGAGGTAGACCAGCAGGTCCGCCCCCCGCTCGACCCCTACCCAGCGGGCAACGACGTCGGTTTTTTGAGGCGCTAGGGTCGCGGCGCCGACCAAGAACCAAAAAATCAGCCAGACGGTCAGCTCGCGGCTCGTCACGTCGCCGAGCCGAAACCGGGCGATGATCCGGCTGATCACGAACAGGATGAAGGCGAGAATAAAAATTTGGATAATCATTTGCTCAAACGACTCAAGAGTAAGTCCCAGAGGATGCCGAACGAGTGGGAGAGCCGCTGGCCCTTCTGGAGCGAGTAGGCGGTGTAGCGGACGCTGACCGGCGCTTCCTTGAACGTGAGCCCGTGCTTCTCAATCTGCTCAATAATTTCGGAGGCGTGGGCCATCCGGCCCTGC
>MHIL01000021.1:9855-10658 GCA_001817495.1 Candidatus Buchananbacteria bacterium RIFCSPHIGHO2_02_FULL_56_16 | reverse complement strand
GCGTCGCCAGCCGCAAGACCGCTCGCTTAACGGCCGGGATGCCGCTCGGCTGGAGCTTCCGGCGGTCGAGGAAGCGCGAGCCGAGCACCACATCGGCTTCACCGCGCAGCAACGGCGTTACCACCTCGTCAATTTCTTCGGCAACGAGCTGGCCGTCCGCGTCAAAGGTCACGATAATATCGGCCTGACGGCCGAGCGCTAAGAGGATGCCGGTCTGGAGCGTTGCTCCCTGGCCGCGGTTCAAGCAGTGCGAGACGACGACCGCTCCGGCCGCTCGGGCGACCGACGCGGTCTGATCGGTTGACCCGTCATCAACGACCACCACCTCATCAGCGTGCTCGCGAACCGCCCGGATGACTCCATCGAGCACCCGGGCTTCATTGTAGGCGGGAATAACGACGGTAATTTTCATAACAACGTACGCGGCGACGGTTAGGTTCTTAACGCCGGCTGCCCGGCCGAATGATCGACCGGTAGGCTTTAAAGTAATCAATCGCACCGGTAATGCCCTCCTCCAGCAGCACCACCGGGAACCAGCCGAGCCGTTCTTTCGCCCTGGTGATGTCGGGCAGCCCCAGCGGGCTCATGAACAGCAAGGGCTGCTCGAAGACAATCTTTGATCTAGATTCAGTCATTGAGATAATTTGCTTGGCGACGTCGACGATCGGATGCTCGAGGTCGCTGCCGAGGTTGATCGGCCCGAGCTCGGTACTCTCCATCAGCTTCACCATCCCCTGAACGACATCGGAAACGTGGCAGAATGACGAGGAGAAATGCTGGTCGCCGTAGATAATAACATCTTT
>MHIL01000021.1:2937-9823 GCA_001817495.1 Candidatus Buchananbacteria bacterium RIFCSPHIGHO2_02_FULL_56_16 | reverse complement strand
TCACCAGCGTCTCGGCAAACCGCTTGCCCTCGTCGTAGCAGGCGCGCGGGCTCAACTGGTCGATGGTGCCGACGTAGCTCTCGGAAAAAAATTTTGTATCCGGCCGCCGCGGCCCATAGACGACCGACGACGAAGCGAGCAGAAACTTCGCCTGGTGCTTGACCGCGAGCTCAAGTATGTTCCGGACCCCCACCGAGTTAGCCAGCGCCGTTTCGACGGTGGTCTTTTCAAAGTGCTTCGGCGAGGTCGGACAGGCGAGGTGGTAGATTTCCTGGATGCCCTGAAACTTGATCCGGAACTTGTCGAGCTCCCGCAGGTCCTCGAGGTTGAGCGGTTCGTTCACGTCGTGCCTGATGAACTGAAAATCCGGGTGCTGCAAGAGGTGGTCGATGTTGTGCTCATCACCGGAAATAAAATTATCAACGCAGATGACCTTGCTGTCCTTGATCAGCTCATCGCAGAGGTGGGATCCGATGAAGCCGGCGCCGCCGGTGACGAGAATGTTTTTCTTTTCAAAAATTGGCTTGGTCGGCATACCCGGTAGTAGTCCCTCACCTTTTTTAGTCTAAAGTAGAAAGGTAAGGGATAGTAACTTATCATTAAATGGTTTGCCAAGTAGTAATTCCTTCTGAATTAAGCTCATAAGGTGAGGGATCACTACCCGGCATAAGCATAAGGACTAACCACTAACAACTAACTCTAGTATACCGCGCTAGGGTCTAGTTAGGCAAGGCCGGTCCGGCGGCGGGCAGCTTCGCTCTGAAGGTCCAAAAACGGTTGAGGCAAAAATTCCAGCCGGCCACCAGCAGGGCGGCGAACACCCACGAAATCCGGTAGTCCAGCCCGAACCACTCGGTGATGCCGAAGATGATGGCGGTATTAATCGTTAAGCCCGTCAGCAGCACGGTCAAGTACTTGAGCGCTTGGCGAAGGATTGCCGCTCCCCCTTCGCGGTTGCGGAACGTCCAGAGTTTGTTGGCGGTAAAGTTATACATCGCCGAAACCATGAACCCGATGCCGTTGGAAACGAGGTACCAGACAATGAACCCCTCGGTGAGGACGAGGAGGATACTGAAATGAACCACCGCCGACGTCGAGCCGATCAACGAAAACTTAATGAACTGCTTGGCAGATGGGTACGGCGCGAGCCGCTGGCGGAGGTAGGTGGTGAAGTGCATAGGTAAAGTCGAACAGGAATGAGGAGTTAGGAATTAGCCAGTAGCATCTTGGAAGCGGCGCGAAATGCTAAAAAGCTACAAGCTAACTCCTCTTAACGTGTCTGATAAGGCAAAAGCACCGGCCGGACGCCGCCGCGGTAGCCGAGGGGCTCCTGGGTGGCGACCTCAAGCTGGAGCTTCCCGCTCAGCCGAAGGATCCTGACGGTCGCTCCCCCGCCCTCACCCATGCCGGCGATAATTTCGGCCACACCGTCGCCGTCGATGTCGCCGGCCGCGACGTTGACGCCGAAGAGCGACGACGGCTCAAAAGCCAAAAATTCGGCCAGCCGCACGCCGCGATAGTTGAACGCTCGCACCGTCGGCAGCGAATTTTTATCCATGCTGACGATAATTTCCGCCGTGCCGTCGCCGTGGAGATCCCCGACCGCGACGTTGATGCCGCCGTGAAAGTTTTGGTTGTAGGCAAAAAACTGGCCCACCAGCGTACCGTCTGGCTTAAAGAATCGGACGTGCGGGCCGCCGCCAGCGCCGGCGCCGGTGACCACCTCGACGGTACCGTCGCCGTTGACGTCGCCAACGGCAACCTTTACTCCGCCCTTAAAGTCGCGGTTGTAGGCGAGAAAACTGCTGATGAGCGCGCCTCGGTAGTCAAAAATTTTAACCTCCGGCACTAAGCCAATGCCCGCGCCGGTAATAATTTCGGCCACACCGTCGCCGTCGATGTCGCCGGCCGTAACGTTGACGCCGCCGCGAGACTTTTGATCAAAGGCAAAAAACTGGCTCATCACCTGGCCCTCAACGTTGAAGATTCTGATGTGCGGGCCGCCGCCAGAGCCGGCACCGGTGATAATTTCGGCCACGCCGTCGCCGTTGACATCCCCGCTGGCCACCGTGATGACGCCGATAAAGCGCGGGCTGTAGGCGAGAAACGACTTAAAGACCGTACCGTCCTGGCGGAGGATTTTCAAGTGGGGAAAGAAGCCGCCGCCCAGACCGGCCACGACGTACTGCTCGGCCGCGGCCGAGGCGCCCGAGGACTGCTGCTGGAGTGTGCGGTCGAGCGCGGCCGCGACGTCGAGCTGACCGGCACCGAGCTTGCCGCGCAGGGTCGGATTGAACGCATCAACATTCTTCGCGCTCGAGAGGATCGCGTCGATAAGTGACGCAACGTCCATGTCCGGCCACAGCGCCCTGATCAGAGCCGCCGCGCCGCTGACCAGCGGAGTCGCCAGCGAGGTACCCGACCAGTAGCCGTTGTAGGCCAATAAGAAGTCCGGCTGGCTCGAATCGTAGACCTGGGTACTGTAGAAGGTCTCGCCCGGCGCGACGACGTCAATGCAGCTGCCGTAGTTTGAAAAAGCGGATTTTTTGAGGTCACGGTCAACCGCGCCGACGCCGATGACGATGTTGCGGGCCGACGTACCCTCGAAGCAGACCGGGTACGATTGGATCACGTCCAAATCAATGCCATTCTGGGCGGCGTCGGTGTTGCCGGCCGCGGCCACCACCACGATGCCGGCGTCGTACGCCGCCTGGACCGCGTCGAGCCAGCTCTGGTTGAACTCACCACTGACGAAGCTCATGTTAATTACGTCCGCCCCATTCTTGATGGCGTACTCGATGGCCTCAATCACCGCCTTGACGTCGCCCGAGCCGGAGCTGTCCAGCACCCGCAGCGGCATGATGTCGCTCGACCAGCTCGTGCCGGTAATCCCCTCCCCGTTGTGGCTGACCGCAGCGGCGATGCCGGCGACCAGCGTCCCGTGCTTGACCGCGTCGGCGTTGTAGCCGGCGGTAAACGCCGGGTTGGGGTCGTTGTCCTCACTCGTGAAATCCCAGCCCTGGGTATCGTCAACGTAGCCGTTGCGGTCGTTGTCAACCCCGTCGCCGGCCCGCTCGTCGCCGTTGCGCCAGATGTTGGCTTTGAGGTCGGGATGGTCGAGGTCAACCCCCGTGTCGAGAATGGCGATGACCGATCGTCTCGTGATGCCTCGCTGCTGGCGGACGAGCAGGTCTTTCGACCAGGCGTCGCGGGCCCGGATCGCGCCCAGGTACCACTGCTCGTAATACTGCGGGTCGTTGGGAAACGCCGCCGCTCGCACCAGGTAGTTTGGCTCGGCGTACGCCACCTCGGGTTGCTGGCGGTAGTGCGCCACCACCGCTTCGACGTCGAGCGAGGGATCAACCTTGAAGCGTTCGACGGCTAGCCGATCCTTAAATTTAACCAAAACTTCCCCGCTACGGTAGGTCACCGGCTCGGCTGCACCAGCGACGCTGGGGCTGATTAAATAAAAAACAGCGGCCAAGAAAAAAATGGCGGCACCGCTGACGACCTGTTCACCACGCAGCTTCATTCGGATACGATTAATCACGTACTAACTTACTCGCCACGCTTCGCTCACTTATCTCGACTTACTTCTCCAAAAGATCACCCTTATCCAGGAGCTCAAGGAATTTTTTGGCCTCGGCCGCGAAGCTCGGGTCGGCCGCAACCGCCTCGGCCGCCGCCGTGCGGGCTCTCTCATTATCGCCGATTTTTGCGTAGACTGCCGCTAACCCGGACCAGTGGCCGGCGCGGCTGGGCTCGAGCGCGATCAGCTTGGAGTACAGCTCGAGGGCGAACGGGTAGTTCTTGACCCGAGTGGCGACGTCAATCGCCTTCTGGTAGTGGCTGGGGGGCGGCTTCCACTTCATCCCGCCAATGATCTCGAGCTGGCGATCGATAACCGTCTGGTTGTTCGTTAATACCCCGACGGTCAGCATTACCCACTGGGAATCGCCGACCCAGGGCGCCTGGTCAACGCCCTGTTGAAAGTACCTGGCCGCCTGCTCGAGGTCATCCAAGAGCACGTACGCCTGACCGAGCTCAAAGTAAATCTGCGGCCGGGTAGGGCTCAAGGGGATCGCCTCCTTGAGCACGGCGATTGACTGCTTTAACCGGCTCTCGATCGAGCCCGGGTAGAACGAGACGGTACCGTCGTACACCGACGCCAGGTAGAGATGGTTGCGAACGTTCTTCGGCTCTTCTTTCTTGCTCTGCCGAAACTCGTCAATGACGTAGTCGGTGAACTGGCGCAGCCGTTCGGCGCTGACGTTTGGCTTGCCCCGGAGACCGAGGACGTACGTCGCCAGCTGCGCCTGGGCTTCGGACTTACCGGTCACCGACTCATGGATTGCCCGCTTAAGGTACTTAACCGACTGGTCGACCGATCCCTTTTCCGTCAGTGCTTTGTAGATGTAGTTGTTGGCCCGCAGCGTCTGGACGTTCACCAGCAAGCCCCCGACCAGCATGACCGCCGCCAGCGGTGGCGCCAAAACGTACCAATTCGCGTGAGCCGCCGGTGCTGCACGGTCTTCCTCCCGCCCGTCATCAGGTTTTTGCCGGTCGAGCCACCGGTAGCTGACGTAGCCAATCAGGAGGTAGAATAAAATTTCCGAGCTCAAGGTGTCGAAAACAAAAAAGTTCTGAATGAAGTAGGCGACCAAAAAACCGATGAACAGCCAGCTCTCGCTGACCGATCCGTCCCGCCTAAAAATCGTTACCAGGTAAACGACCATCAGGCCAAGGATCGCCAGGTAGGCGGCCAGACCGGCGAGGCCGGTGGTCACGCCGACGTCGAAGATGATGTTGTGGGCGCGGTCGAACCAAATCTGGGAGCCGGCATCACGGAAAATTTTTGCCGGAAAATTTTTATTGAACGCGTAGTAGTAGTTCTCCGGGCCGTAGCCGATCAAGAGCGACCGCGGCGTCTCGCTCCAACCCTGCCAGCTCGCCTGCCAGGCGGCCAGCCGCGACTCGGTGGTGACGTCGGAACGTGAGATGGTGGCGAGTCGCGAGAGCGTCGTGTTCTGCCGGACCAACGGGCTGTCCTTAGCCGCGACGAGCAGCACCGGGATCGCCATCGTCACCAGCAGCAGCACCGCGCTCGTCGCCTTGACGGGCTTGGGTAATTTAGGCAAGAACAAGCCGACAATCGCCAAAAACAGCAGGCTAACCAAAAAGCTGATCAGCGCGCCGCGCGTCTGGGTGTTGAAGAAGATGAAAAACTCAAACATGAAGAGCGCGGAAATTAAAATCCGCACGAGCTGCGGCCGATGGCGATAGAACCAGACGGCAAAAATCAAAATCTGCAACACCGCGAACGGAATCATCAGCTTGGGGTACTGAATCGCATGGTTGAGCAGCGGCGCCTTGAGCCAGTTAAACGCTCCCCAGTCGGCGCTGCCGGCCGCGCGGTTGAGCAAGGCAGCTACCACCATGTACCCGTCAAAAACGAGGTAGCTCAAGGCGAAGAGCTTGAGGTCGAACCGGCGCTCCTTCGCCCAAAAGTACAAGAGGAAAAAGAGGTTAAACAAGAGGTAGGTGGCGAAGAACGTCGCGTTGCCCACGCTGCCGGAGATTCGTTCCCCGCCGGAGGACGCCAGCAGGAATGGAATCTGCAGCCACTGGGCGAACCCGAGCAAGCTCATCAGCGAGCTGGTGAAAATCGAAAAGGTGAGGAGCGAGTGCCACGCCTCGTGGCGTTTGAATGTGTTGTACAGGACAAAAAAGTAGAGCACGAGGTGCAGCTGGTGGAATAAACCGCTCATCCGCTCATAGTTGCCCCAGAAGCTGCGGTTAAAGTTGAGCCCCACGAGCGCGGCCAGGAACGAAACGCCCAAAAAAGCGAGTACCGCCCAGGCGAGCCGGTGCATCTTCGGCCGGTAGCTTGGCTCCAGGTACGCCAACACCAGGTAGGCGGCAAACGCTATTTCCACGATAACCCGAAACGCCACGTTCCGGGGCACGATGAAGGGAAAGAAAAAACGGCTGTGCATGATGAGCGGCAGGAACAGAATCAGCAGCATGCTCAGCCAGATGATGTTGAGTAGCGTACGAGTAATTCTTTGTTGGTTCATAGCGTGGCCCGTATCAAAACCTGATTAATCGCAATGAAATTATCATACCAGAAATGCTTCGGCAAAGCAACGGGATGGCTTGTGGCCAGTCGCGAATCGCAAATCGCGAATCCCCCTAGCTATCGCCCGAGCCGATAGGCGATTTGCCATTAGCGATTAGCTGTAGATTATTGACTTTTCAAGCGTTATATCGCATAATGCAATTATAAACTAACCCCTGCATTTTCAACCCTATGGCAACCGGCTTGAGCGGCCAGCTCATCCGCAAGTACCTGCTCATCTTTGGGGACATCGCAATCCTCTATTTTTCTTTTTGGCTGACTCTCCTGATCCGCTACCAGGCCGGGTTTAACCAGCAGCTCGCCGGCCACCTGCTGCCGTTCTCAATCGTCTTTGCCATCATCCTGGTCATCTTCTATGTGGATGAGCTCTACGAGGTTACCGTCGGCCGCGGCTTGATTGATTTACTGAACCGGCTGCTGCGCTCGCTCGCCATCGGCGGCGGGTTCGCCGTGGTCTTTTTCTACCTCGGCTACGGCCGGCTGTTCACCATCAAGCCGCAGCGGGTGCTCTTGATTTACCTGGTCGTCGCCGGCGTCCTGCTCTACCTCTGGCGGGCGCTCTTCCGCCGGCTGGCCAAGTCGTCGCGCATCTCGAACGGCCTAATCCTCGTCGGCTGGAATTCACTGGCCGCCGAAATCGCCAAGGTGCTCGTCAGCAAACCAGAGCTCGGCTTCAGCCTCAAAGCGATCGTGGTGGATGCCCCCGTAGCCGATGTCCCGGCCGCGCTCCACGGCTTGGTTACCATC
>MHIL01000021.1:0-2898 GCA_001817495.1 Candidatus Buchananbacteria bacterium RIFCSPHIGHO2_02_FULL_56_16 | reverse complement strand
GGCGCCAACACCGTCGTGTCAGTCATCCACCCCCGCGAGAACCCCTCGCTGCTCCGTGGCTTGTTCGATTGCCTGTCGCTCAAGATCAACTTCACCAACATAGCGAACTTCTACGAGAACGTTACCGGCAAGATTCCGGTAACCGCTATCGAGCAGATTTGGTTTTTGGAAAACCTGACCGAGCGGCGCAAGCGGCTCTACGACGTGGCCAAGCGCCTCTTTGATATTGTCTTCGCCGTTTGTCTGCTCATTCTTACCCTGCCCTTGATTCCGATTGTCGCGCTCTTCATTAAGCTCGACAGCGAAGGGCCGGTTTTGTTCCGCCAGGTCCGCACCGGCCGTGACGGCAAGAGCTTCACCGCGATTAAGTTTCGGACGATGATTCAAAACGCCGAGCAGAACGGTCCCCAGTGGGCGGTTAAAAACGATACTCGCGTCACCAAGCTCGGCCGCCTGTTGCGCAAGACGCGGATTGACGAAATCCCCCAGCTGATCAACGTCTTTCGCGGCGAGATGAGCCTGATCGGCCCGCGGCCCGAGCGGCCGGAGTTCGTCGAGCAGCTCCAGTCCCAGATGCCCTTCTACAAAGAGCGGCTCCTGATCAAACCCGGCCTGACCGGCTGGGCCCAGGTCGCCGGCCCGGCCTACGGCGGCTCCAAAGAGGAAAGCCTGGAAAAACTCCAGTACGATTTGTACTACATCAAAAACCGCTCCATCGGCCTGGACATCAGCATCATGCTCCGGACGATTCGAACGGTGTTGAGCCGGCAGGGACAATAGAAAGAAATAAGTCAAGATAAGTCACGTCGTTCGCGAACGACGTGATAAGTCCAGATAAGTGAGCCCGCTTCGACGAGCGAAGCGAGGCGAGTAAGCCAAGATAAGTAAAATAAGTATGGTTCGATTGATGGAATGGGTGGATCGCTTAAATGTTATTTTAAAAAAATTTAGTTTAGTTAGAAAACAATGCCAGAAACCGCATTACAAGAGCTGAGACCAGAGGAATACAAACACGAAATTTCTGTATACCAGAACTACAGAGACGGGCTTAATAATCTTGAAAAAGCAAAGGAATTATTACGTCCATATTATCTTTTTTGTTTTGGACTTTACTTCTTTGTGACTATTTTGATATCCACGATTTTAGGTTGGGACTTTTGGCCAAATATTATTATTTACGCATACATCTCTTTAATTATCTCGGTATTTTCTCATGAAAGTGATTTCTTAACTAATATATTTAGTTTTGGAAAATTTAATAAATTAAAAGGGCAGATAAAGTATATTGAGGAACTAAAGAGAAACTCTTACTCAAAGCTTGAACCGTTTGAGAAAATAATCCACGATTATTACCAGACTCAACTCAAAAACTTCTTTGAAAAGAACCTTTATAGAAAGAGGTCAGGGAATCATCAATTTGATGAATCGCTTTCAGAGTTTGCCTCTATGATTAAGGAGGTATCAACCGTAAATCTTATAACGACGCACCTTCCTTTAGGAGAGTACGAAGACTACTTAATGAGGCGAACCATAGACCATGCTTTCAAGACCTCAGAAAAGACAGAAAACCTTGCTTCAATTCGCAATTTTGTTAAAAATTTATCCTCGCCAAAAGAGCAAAGATTAAATGAAATAATCGCTCCTGAAAAACTTTACAGAACCGCACGTAAGATTGATAATTGGGATGAAATAAATAAAAGAAGGAATACAACTGGACAAAAGGGGGAGGAAATCGCTGTTGTTATAGAACAGGAGTTTCTTGAATCTATTGGCAGGAAAGATTTAGCTAAAAAAGTTCGACACGTTTCTACTGAGGATGGAGATGGTTTAGGTTATGATGTTTTGTCATTTTTTGAGAATGGAAAAGAGAAATATATTGAAGTAAAAAGTACTACATCATCTCTTCAATCCCCCTTCTTTCTCTCAAGGAATGAGCTAGGATTTCTTGAAGAGCATAATGAAGACGCTTTCATTTATAGAATTTTTGTGTCTGACGATGAGCCTCAAATGCGCACAGATTCAAGTCCTGAGATTTTCGAGCAGAATGAAATCATTCCCATACAATACATAGTGAAAGCGAAATGAACAAAAAAATAGTATGAATAAGCTGAAACAATATTGGACAATTATTTTAGTAGTTCTGATATTTAGTGGGGGGTTATTTTATTGGTTCCAGTGGCGACCGAGTTCAATACGCAGGGAATGTTCATGGGTTCAAAGGCATATTAATGCAGTGCAGGCTCAACCAGCAATTCCACCGAAGAGCCAACAGGAGTTGTTAGCTGCTTATCAGAAATGCAAAAATGATAAAGGGTATCTTTGTGAAATGTGGTATAGATTAGATCATAGCTCAAGTGGAAGACCAGAAATTAAAGCCGAGCCAGCGAAAGATTGGTGGGAATCAGCATCACCTAGTGAGTATAGCTCTTGTTTGCATAGTAAAGGATTATAACGCTCCATAACTTAAAGACATATCCAATAAACATGTTTTGGAAATTTCGTGAGGTAGAAAATGGTAAGGATGAATATGGGCGGACATACGAAGAAGCGCGTCGAGAGCACGCGCTTTGGTGTCTGAAAACCTTTTTGGATAACGCGGAAAATGACCAACTAGCTGAAGAATATCTCCATAAAAATTGTGCGAGTTGGATTAGCCGCTCAGATGAAGATGCTAAGTTTTTTAAAAGTGACGCGGCCCTAAATGCTTTTTATGAAACAAAGACGGAATTCAAAGAGTTTAAACAATATTATCCGGAAGAGACAATACTGCATTTTAAAAAAAATGGTTGGGATTAACATCTTGGTTTCAAACTTTTAACGCAACGAGTTGGTTAATAACTTCGTCCGGTTTCTTGTAGTGTAGCACGGCTCGGGGACGGTCGTTGAGTTCCCGCTGCA